>BEHG01000049.1 GCA_002898655.1 archaeon HR04 | reverse complement strand
GGGTAAGAGGATAGTGTTATGTGTAACTGCTAGCATTGCTGCATACAAGGCAGTTGATCTTGCTAGGCTTCTCATGAGGCATGGTGCAGATGTTTACCCAGTGCTTACAAGGAAGGCAACCAAGCTTGTTAGTAGTGAACTGCTCTCATGGGCAACTGGGAATAGAGCAGTAGTTGATCTAACATGGGAGTTGGAGCATATACAGCTTGCAGAGAAGGATAGGGGGGCAGATCTCATCATAATATATCCTTGTACAGCAAACACATTGAGCAAGATTGCTAATGGCATAGATGATACAAGCGTTACTACAGTAGCATCAGTAGCCTTAGGCTCTAGAATACCAATTATAATAGCACTAGCGATGCATGAGGTGATGTACCATAACCCAATGGTTGCTAGAAATTTAAGGGCATTGCAAGGCATGGTTGAGTTCGTTGATCCAGTTATAGAGGAGGGCAAAGCCAAGGTTGCAGAGCCTGAGCATGTACTTGCAAAGGCAGTAGAGGTACTCAAGCGTAGAGCACTCCTCAAGGGTAAGAGCATACTGATAACTGCTGGTGCAACTGTTGAGCATATAGACAATGTAAGGGTTATAACAAACCTATCATCTGGAAGGTTTGGTACAGCATTTGCTAGAGAGGCTATGCTCATGGGTGCTGATGTAACGCTAATCTATGGGCATGGGAGCAGTGAGCCACCTCCCAATGTTAGAACCATCAAGGTTAGCACAAGCAAGGATATGCTCAATGCATTAACTAATGAGTTGAGGAGCAAGCATTACGATGCTGTTGTAATGAATGCTGCTGTT
The DNA here is from genome assembly GCA_002898655.1 of archaeon HR04. Classification (GTDB taxonomy): domain Archaea; phylum Thermoproteota; class Nitrososphaeria; order Nitrososphaerales; family Nitrosocaldaceae; genus Nitrosocaldus. Next base: position 8,062 of record BEHG01000049.1, on the reverse strand, counting down.
GCAGACTTTAGACCTGCTCAGGTTAGCAGTAGCAAGATAGAGAGTAGGGATAGCAATGGTTTAATGCTAAGACTTGAGCCTACTGAGAAGATAGTGGATGTTGTGAAGATGCTCAGCCCAGATACATTCCTTGTAGCATTCAAGGCTGATGACTGTAGTAGGGAGGAGTTGATAGCAAAGGCAAAGGCAAAGTTGCAGGAGTGTAGAGGGGATATCATTGTTGCAAACTATGCAAGCAGGAGTATAAGCAAAGATGGTTGCGATGCAGTAATCGTGAGCAGTGATGGTTCTATCATGGATGTTCATGGCAGGAAGGATGATGTGGCTAGGAGGATACTAGCATACATGGCAGAGAGGATGGTATCACTACCATCATCACCACAATCACAATCACAATCACCATTACCATCATCGCAGCAACAACAGCAGAATAAGAACGATAATAAATAAAGGAGAGAGCACTCATCTTAAGAATAATGGATGCTCATCCTTCCATACATTAAGCACTGAGATGACTTGGGTGCTTATAACACCCTCTATGGTCTTGATCTGGTTTGCTAGTATGCTTGCTATCTCCTGCATGTTGCTACCCCTTACCTTCAGGAGTAGGTCTCCATACGTATGAACCTCTAACACCTCAAGCACGTTTGGAACCTTTGCCAACTCTTGTGCAACATACTTTACATTCCCAGGGCTAACAACAACTATAACAAGCACTAATGTACCCAATCCAAGCATGATTGGATCAACCTTGATTGTGAACTTCTTGATTATCCCACTCCTTACAAGCCTCTTAACCCTATGCCTTATCGTACCCTCATTCACATTGAGTGCCTTTGCTATCTTTACGAATGGGATCAAGCAATCCTCATGGAGTATAGATAGTATGCTCTTATCTATCTCATCTAGTAGTCTGGGCTTCCTACCCCTTCTCTTCAGCATAGATATATTTACTATTCCAGCCTATAAATATCTTGTTTATTACGAAAAATGTAATAAATGCTAGCAGATCGATCATCTATTAACCCTTTTTTATAATTATAATTAGCATTCATCTATCTGCATAACCACTTACTTATCATAATCTTATGAGATCCTTTGTGTATCTATTCATCACAACAACCTTACCATCTCTGCTTATTGCTAGAGAGTCCTCTATCCTTACACCATACCTGTTAGCGATGTATATACCTGGCTCTATGGTTATGCACATACCCCTAGCAAGCCTCTCCTGAGAGTTACGGCTTATCCATGGTGGCTCATGTACATCAAGCCCTATACCATGACCAGTAGAGTGTATGAACCTCTCTCCATAACCCTTGCCCTCTATGTATGCTCTAGCAACACCATCTACCTCTCTGCATTCTGCATCATCATGCACAGCCTCCAAAGCCCTCTCTTGTGCCTCCCTAACAATATGGTAGATATCCTCCTTCTCCCTATCTATACTGCCTAGAGCGAATGTCCTCGTTGCATCAGCTATGTAACCCTTGTACCTTAGGGTTAGATCAACTGTTACAAGATCACCCATTGAGAGTATCCTATCACTTGGCTCAGCATGGGGTAGTGATGAGTTTGTACCAGATGCTACTATCAGGGGTGAGAGTGTATACCTGTATGATGGAGGATAGGCACCTCTACGCATAGCTTCATACATGAGCATTGCCTGTATCTGCCTCTCACTTAACCCTGTCCTTATCACATACTCACATACCTTGAATAGTTCATCGAGTATCCTTGCTGCATGCTCTATCATCCTGATCTCATACTCATCCTTCACCTTCCTTGCATTGTAGAAGATATCCTTGCTGTACCTTAACCTACTACTATCAACCAACTTAACCCTCATCCTCTCAAATATTGAGTGATCGTTACAGTCTGTGCATACATTTGCATCCTCTGCTACAAATGATAATGCCTTATCAAGCATACTTGAGCCCCTCTCTGCCTCCAATACCTCGCACCTTGCAATGCTCCTTGCCCTATCTACCTCAAGTTGGGGCACTATGAGCCTTGTATCTGATTGGTTAAGCACTACTATACCCTCGCCCCAGAAGCCGGTAAGATAGAATACATCCTCTGGCTCAAACGCTATCACTGTACTACAGCCCATCCTGTATGCCTCATCCAGAACCCTTCTGCTCCTGCTCTCTGCACTCAACCCTAACTTATTATCTATCACATAACTTTAATATTTATTCTACTAGTGCTTAACTTAGGGAGGATGATAGTAGGATGGGTGAGGATTATTATAATAATAATAACAGCAGCAGTAGCAGCAAGAACCATAAGGAGAAGGATAAGACCACTAGCAAGGTAAGATGCGTAGCATTGCTCTCAGGAGGATTGGATAGCACTCTAGCAGTTAAGATGATGAAGGATATGGGCGTTGAGGTTAAGGCATTAGCAGTAAAGACACCGTTCTGTGACTTCGATTGCGGCAAGGGTTGTGGATTCAGGGTGAAGGAGGTTGCAGATGCTCTAGGGGTTGAGTTGAAGACCGTATACCTTGGAGAGGAGTACATAGAGATGCTCAAGAGACCAAAGTATGGCTATGGCTCTGGTATGAACCCATGTATAGACTGTAGAGCAATGATGTATAAACTGGCTAAAGAGTACATGGAGGAGTGCGGTGCAGACTTTATAGTTACTGGGGAGGTGTTGAACCAGAGACCAATGAGCCAGAATATGAGAGCGTTGAGGATAATAGAGAGGGAGAGCAACCTTGAAGGTAAGGTGCTTAGACCATTATCAGCAAAGCATCTAAAGCCTACAGAGCCTGAGGTTAAGGGGCTTATAAGAAGGGATATGCTCTTAGGCATAAAGGGTAGATCAAGGAAGGTTCAGATGGAGTTGGCAAGGCAACTAGGGCTTGATGCACCAAATGCTGCTGGAGGATGCTTACTAACGGATAAGCAGTTTGCAAGAAGGGTTAGAGATCTGCTTGATCATGTGAGCAATCCTACACTCAACGATGTTGAACTACTCAAGGTTGGGAGGCACTTCAGACTTGATAATGCAAAGCTTGTAGTTGGTAGGAACAAGGATGAGAATGAGTTGATACAAGCACTCATGCAGGATGGCGATATAATGCTTGAGCCAAAGGATGTAAAGGGACCAAAGGCACTGCTCAGGTATAGCAATGGCAAGAGGGATGGGGATGGGGAAGAAGAGGAGGGGAAAGAGGAGGTTCTAGCGCTTGCAGCATCTATAGTGTGTAGGTACTCAGATGCAGATGGTCCATGTGTTGTGGTTGTAAGTGATGGTATTACCACAAAAGAGATTAAAAGTGAACCCATTGCTAATACTATGTTAGAAAGTTACAGAATATAACATGTCATAGTAATTGATAATCAGTTATCAGAATTAAGTTTATAAATATTCTCAATTTACTTGTAGGTAAATCATTATTAATAAACAAGGATATATGAGAATGGCTAACCTCTCTATCTATGCAGAAGGAGCATGAGGTATCCCTTTACCTCAAGACAGTTACCCTTAGGGATGCTAATGATCTTGATGCTATACTTGATGATATAAGGCATAACAACATACTCATCATAAGGGTAACTCCATTGGCACAGAAGAGTCTTGAGGATCTTAAGATGGTTGTGGAGGAGCTCTACAAGTTTGTTAGATCCATAGATGGTGATATAGCAAGGCTTGGTGAGGAGAGGCTAGTGATAACTCCTCCTAGGGTAAGGATATGGAAGAAGATGTATGAGAGCCTGAAGGAGAGGTAATTAATAGATGGTTATAATAGATAGAAGGGATGGATGAGGGTAGGGTATAGGGAGTGTTATGTGATCAAGCGAAAGCGATGATGTGATGGAGAGAATCAATACAGTCTTATCGCTTCCCTTACCATTGGTGCTGCTGTAGGTACCTTGAATATCCTAGAGATGGAGCCTGCAAGGTTCTCAACCTTCTTCCTCTCTCCATGGTTTACTATAACCCTCCTCAACTTTGGTCTTAGTTTGTTAACATAAGCCATCAACTGATTGTAGTCGCTATGCCCACTGAAGCCCTCTATCTTCTCAACCTGTGCCATTATATCAACAACCTCTATCTTGCCATCCCTGCTCATAAGGGATACCTGCCTTGAGCCATCTAGAACTCTCCTCCCAAGGGTGCCATTGACCTGATACGATACAAAGAGTATCTTGTTCTTAGGCTCCCTTGCTATGCTCTTAAAGTACTCTATGACAGGCCCTCCCTCAAGCATTCCAGATGTTGCCATTATTATTGCTGGTCCTTCCCTCAATGCTTCCTCCCTTTGGCTTGAGTGCTCTACCGTTGTAAAGTACTCAGATGTGAATGGATTGTCATCAACCTCAAGTATCCTCTGCCTCAACTCCCTTGTTAGATACTCAGGGTGTGCAACGTGTATTGCACTTGCCTCTGATATCATCCCCTCTATGAATACTGGGGACTCAACCATCTTCCCAGCCTTCATATGATGGTCTATAACCATGAGTATCTCCTGTGCTCTACCAACTGCAGGTACAGGGATGAGCACCTTACCCCCTTCCATAAGAACCTTGTTTATCGAGTTTACAAAGTTGCTCTCAACCTCCTCCCTAGATGGCATTATATCCTCCTTTGCACCATACGTACTCTCTATTATGAGCGTCTCAACCCTTGGATAGTTCCATGATGCGCTATCAAAGAGTTGGCTCTTCCCATACTTCAGATCACCAGTGTAGACTACGTTGTGATCCCCATTCCCTATATGAAGATGAACTGTAGCAGAGCCAAGTATATGCCCAGCATTTGAGAATACCAGCTTTATATCTGGAGCAATATCAGTAACTGTCTTGTATGGGAGGGTTATTGTATGCTTTATAACCTCCCTGATATCCCTCTCAGTGTAGAGAGGGAGTTCACCCTCCCCTGCAGCAACCTTGATCATATCCATCTGGATCAGTGTCATCAATGGTAGTGTAGGATCTGTGCAATATACAGGACCTCTATACCCATGCTTGAATAACAGTGGAAGGAAGCCAGTATGATCTAGGTGTGCATGGCTTATAACCACCGCATCTATCTCCTCAAGATCAAACCCAACTATATCAAGCCTTGGGAATGCATTAATAGGGTCGCTTGCCCCAGGGTTTATGCCACAGTCAAGTAGTATCTTACTCTCCTTTGTCATTAGTAGCATGCATGACCTACCTACCTCTGAGAACCCTCCTAGGGTCATCAATGTTGCCTCTGTACCCTCGAAGAGCCTTGGCCTGAATATGCTCTCCCCAACGCTCCTTAAGAGTCTGTAGCGCTCATTTGCAAATAACTTCTTTGCATAGTTGACCTGCTTCATGCTCTCAGATGGGATGTGTGATGCCTTCCTTATCCTTACCTTCCAACCAGTAGAGTCTATCAGATAGATTAGTAGAGCTTGAATCTGCTTCTGCTTCTGTATACTCTGGCTACTACTGCTACCAGCACCAGCATCAGCAGAAGGTACACCCTCCCTATTATCCTCTGCTACTACAACCTCCTCTTCCTCCTCCCCCTCTTCCTCTCCCTCCCCCTCTCTCCCCTCCTCCTCAACCTGCGTTAGTATCCACGGCTTCTTAACCTCTACAGTAACCTCTCCCAACGCTGTATCGAAGAACGTTCCAACTATACCAACATCCTTTGGTATTGTACGTGTTATTATCTTCCTTGCATCCTCCTCACTCTTCCTTATCGACTCATCAGTCCTAACAACTATCCTCTTCTTTATGCTCTTCACTATGCCAGAGATTATTGCGTTATTCTCAAGGAGGTACCTGGGGTTCTTGGTGTATATTGCTATCATCGGACCTTCATACTCTATCTTTGTTACAGCAGCATCGCTAGGGATATTCTGCAGTATAACCCCTATTATGCTTTGAACGCTGTTAGCCTTGACCTTACTCATTTAGCCTTAAACCCACGAACCTTCTACTCAACTCTCTATAGCCATTCCTATCTATTGCAACAACATCTATACCATCACCAGTGCCAGCGTTGCGCATTATCGCTGCTGCTATTGCCCTTGTTGCAACCTTTGCTGCCTCATCAACACTCATATCTGGCTTGAACTCACTCTCAAGTATGCCATATGCAACTGGTGAGCCTGAGCCTGTAGATACAAACACCTCCTTGTTCACTGAGCCGAAGAGATCAACCATATATACTGATGGACCTTCACTATCATATCCTCCAACAAGTATCTCTGCTATCAAGGGATAGAACCTCTGTGCAAAGAATACATTTGCTGCTAACCTAGCAACTGATTTGGTTGGTATAGGCACTCTATTCTCCAACTTGTAGATGCTTGCATGATACCTAAGTATATCTATCATGTTCTGTGCATCTGCAACACTCCCTGCTATAGTCAATGCTACATGCTCATCTATCTTTGCTATCTTCCTAACATGTCTGTGAGCAATGAAGAGATACCCAGCGGTAGCCCTTGTATCTGTTGCAAGGACCACACCATCCTTGCACTGTAACCCTACTGTTGTTGTCCCATGCAACCTGTTTGACTCAACATATCTATTGTTATGCAAGAACAACCCTCCAAGCATGCTAGATTATGCAGTAGCCCTAAATAAGCTTTGCTTTGATGTGAATGTGATGTAACTAGTGATCTAGGCTATATCCTCTCCTGCATCTTATTGGTCTGCTCAACAAGGCCTTTAATGAATGAATAAGCCTATCCATGTTAGCATCATGAATGGTATAGGTATAATGGTGGTGTAACACTCCCTTTTTAAATTGTATACACTTATCTGATATGCCTATATGATCTCTCCATACTCATAAGCTCCTACAATTGCACAGTCATGGTTCAGTCAAGCCAATTAAAGACATTCTGTAATTATATACTCGCTAATTGATTACCAGTTAAATGGTGGTAGCAGATTCAGAATCGAATCTAACCATAATAATGGTTATTCTAACACTATATAGCCTAACAACGATAAACGTTTGATCCGTGGGCAATGCGATGCATCAATCAATCGTAATGTTGTAATACTAAAATATACATTGAAGCTCATATAGTTATGAACCCAGACTTTATCACAGTGGCTATTATATTTGCACCTAGCAGTCCAAAGCCTAGAGCATTTATCCCTATCCTTGTTGCCTTTAGAGATCCCGCTGAGACTCTATTCTCAAGCATAGAACTTACATACTTCTCACCATCCAAGGGTAGCATGGGGAGCATGTTGAATATGCCTATGAAGAACGAGAGCATCCAGAGCCAGAGGAGGAACATAAAGACTTCATGTGGCCATGGTATCCAGAATGGTACCTTAGGTGGCATGTAAGGGAATACATCCCTTATTATACCTATCATACCTCTACTGGGATCATCCTCAGCACCCATAACAGTAACTGTTAGCCTCATAGGCTCCCCATCCCTTAGTATGCTAACACTTACCTGCTCTCCTGGTACAAGTTTAACCCTTGCTAGATCTGCTGGTGTCTTCACTTCTGTATCATTTATTGCAGTTATTATATCCCCTGCACGCATACCTGCTTGAGCTGCTCCACTACCCTCAATAACCTGCACTACTGGCACACCTATGGGATCGTTGTAGAATATGCTCCTAACTTGTGGGGATAATAACTCAAGTACATTACCAAATGCTGGATTGAAGATGAGCAAGGAAGCAACAAGGAATGAGAGTAGTATGTTTGATGTTGAGCCTGCTGCTATAACCCTTACCTTGGATACCCTCCTTGCCCTATTGAACTCATCCTCATCTGGCTCTACAAACCCTGCTATAAGAGCGATTATTATTGCAAAGCCTCCAGACTTGACCTTTATCCTCTCAAGCCTAGCAACTATCCCATGTGCAACCTCATGCACAACAAGCACTATTGGTGCTGCAAGGAGGAAGTACACTAGATTGGGCACACTCCTTATAGTTACACCAGGGATGAGTAATGTTACCTCTGAGAACTTGCCACTATCTGCAAAGAAGTGGATGAGGTTGTTGAGTAGGAACCATACAGCAAATACCATCATTATTGCCCCAGCAACTATGCTAACATCTGCAAATGCCCTAACTGCACTCCTGTT
>BEHG01000048.1 GCA_002898655.1 archaeon HR04 | reverse complement strand
GCCTCCCCTGCCAAGTGTTGTTATATTGCCATGCTGATCAGAGCCTATGAACCCTGTAACCACTGGCACCACTCCATGCTCAAGCATGGGCATTATCTTGTGCCTAACCCTCAACCTTGTTGTATCCATCAATGGTCTAGCATCACCATAGTTTGAATCAGTTACTATCCCCGCATCCTTGCCAGTAAGATGCTCAGCCTCAACACCCACATCCTTGAGTGCATAGCAGAGCATTGGTGCAATAAGCCTCTCACCAAAGGAGAGCAGGTAATCCCTTGACCTTGGAGTAACCTCGTTGAGTAGCATCATGCCCTTGAGTAGATCATTCATCTCCTTGATAAGTGCATCAATTATGCTTGATAACTCGCTTGTATAAGATCCATTACTGCAGAGGTTTGATGCAATACTCCTATGCCTCTCCTCTATGCTATGTATTATGCTATCAACCCTTGAGCACTCACCACCCATTATGCTATCACATACCTTTATGAGGTCATCGGTAACCCCTTTTATGGCAGATACAACAACCACCATCTGATTGGGGGCAGGGTCATCCCCCTTCCCATTATCCTCTCTCTTCTCCTGCATCTGCTTGACTATATCCCTTGCTACATGCCTTATACGTTCTACACCTGCTACAGCATTACCCCCAAACTTCATCACTAACCTCAAGGGGATCGTTAAGGCTAGAGAGAATCTGCTTAAATTCTTTACCTTCCCTTTATTCCATTCCCTTCCCTTCCCTTCTTTGTAGCCCCCTATAACCTCTTATTGCTGCTTGTGTAGTTGGCAATGGTTTATCATGGCTAAGTCTCAACCCTTGGTGCAAGGTAGAAGTATATCCTGCACATGTAAGGCATCTTAAACTCAAGCCTCAAAGGCATCCTTGTAGAGTACTCTATAACGATGCTATCTGCATTATCTACTGCCTTAACTATGCTCCCAAGGTACTCTAGGCTGTACGTAGCATTACTCTCCCCATTACTACTCATCTCCTCTACTCCCTCATCGCCCTTCTTGAATGTGATTACAGCATCACCACTATCTCCCTTGCCTATCAACTGTAGCATGCTACCATCACACCTCATCGTTATGTAATCTGAGACTATCTCCACATCCTTCAATGCCTCAACGAATTGAGCCATCTTCATAACAACCTTGGTGTTGAAGGTTATCTTTGGTAATGGTGTTGAACTGGAAGTACTCTCTATCAACCTCATCTTGTACTGCCTTGTGTACTTGCTCACCATCTTTATAGAGAGCATGCTCTCATCAGAAGCAAGAGCAACCATCTCCTTCTCTTTAGTACCTTCTAATGCTGTAACCTCCTCTTCCTCTTTCCCTTCCTCTTCAACTTCTTTAACCTCCTCCTCTCTTATCTCCCTCCTACTCTCCCCAACAGCACCTGCACCCCCTATGCTAACCTCTATGCCATCCTCCTTACCTGCCCTCTTCAGTAACTTTAGGAACTCATCTACCCTAACAGCGAACCTTATGCTACCATCACACTTGTAGTACTCAAATGCAGAGTTGAGCAACTGCACATCTATGAGCGCAACATGGCTAGGGTCCATACCCCTGAACGATATACCCTCGCTGGTAGCCTCGAATGTAGCCTCCTCGACTATGGTGCTTATTGCAGATACTATGGTCTTCCATTCCTCTGCACTCTTGCTCCTTGCTATTAGCATGTGTAAGCCATACAAGGGACCAAATTAAACCTTTACAGTTGGGATTGCAACCATTCTTGATAATGATTATTGATCAGATTGCTACTACTACTATTGGTAGTAGGTTGTTACTACTACTACTAATTATTAACAATGATCAATGATGAATGTTTGTAGATTAAGAAGCAGAATAGTATACTAGGCGTAGTGTCTCCATGTATGGTTGCACTTGACGCATCTGTAGAACTGGGTAGTTGGTTCATCAGCACTCCTTGTCTGGAGCATCCACCATACAGCAGTATCATTACCACACTTAGGGCATGTTATCTTTATGGTTGGCATCACAGATATATCAGCCTCTTCATCACCCACAACTTGGATTAGGGGCTTCTCCTCCTTGATCTTTGATGTGCTTGTAGATGGGTTTCTAGCCATCTCATCATAACCGCACTTCCTACAGATTAGATGCATAGTACCATCGTTACCCTTGCTCTGTACAAGGCGCATACCACAATTGGGGCAGAAGCGCATCTTACTCACCTACAAATTACAGTCACTTGCTACCGTTACCGTTACCCCTACTACTACTGTTGCTATTATTATTATTACTGCTACTGCTAACAATGCTGCTTACCTCTTCCTTCATGGACCTTACAACCTTTAGAACATTCCCAACTGCTTCTTCTACAATCTTGAATGGATCATCGCCCTCATGCTTCATGCTAACCCTAAACTCATACTCAGGTATCAGATAGTGCCTTTGTGCTACCCCTACTATATCAACGCTCTCATACTTTGCAATCTCATGCTGGAGTATGTTGAGTACTGAGATATCCTCTCCCTTAACCTTGATGGTCACTCCCTTCTCATCCCTCTCTATCAGGCTTACCTCCATCATAAACATCACACTCTTACCTCCATCAAAGATAAATACCTTGTGTAAACATGCCCCTTGCAGGGTAAAGTAAGTGAGTAAGGAAGGAAGGGAGGGTATAGAAATGAATAAAATGATGCTGATACTACCATCCCATAGTATGAATAGGATAAGCGATGTGATCCTTGATGCATCACCAACAACTGTTAGAGGTGAGCCAATCATACTAGATCTAAGGTTCAAGATAGATGGAAGGATAAGGGATCTATTCACAAGGGAGAGATGGTTGGATGCTTATGAGCATCACGATAACCTGTTCAGGATAAAGTATGCTATAAGCATAAAGAAGGATGGTTCCCTAACCAGCAAGGATATAGTTGAGCCTATAACATTTGTGAGAAAGGCATCCATATACTGGAGTAGGGATCCTACTATGCAGCCATACCCTCCAGAGAAGAAGGTATGGGTCATGATAGTTGCTGATCAAGACTCCATACTACCAAAGGATGAGGATGAGGCTAGATCGCTCCTCTTCGATGTGCATAGGAGGATTGAGATGATGCCATCTATGCTTGGCAAAGGCAGGTATGATGTATTTGCTGAGGTCAGTGCTGAATGGGGCAGACATGTTTATACTGAGGCAGAGATTCTAACTGCTAGATCCAATAAGGTTAGGCTTGATGTGATCTAGCAAGGGATGATTAAAAGATAATTTATATAATAAAGGTATAGTAGTAAGTTAGGCTGATTGGTATGGCAAAGTACGATGGTATAAGGGGGCAGGAGTTGATGGATGTTGAGGAGAAGGAAGATGAACTCATACTGATATTCAAGGATAACAGATACCTCTTCGTCAGGGTAGAGAATGGTAGGCTTGTTACAGAATCTGTGCCAGAGTAGTAGCATATCATCCTATAGAAGATGGACGGATAGATGAATAGATGGATGAACTCTATTTACATCTGCTCATCTAACTCTAATGTATCTCTCATAGAGTAGAAGAGCCATCTCCTGCCTACTACTCTGTATAGATCCTGGCCTCATGCTCCTTATCATGTTTATAGACTCAACAGCACTCAACCCTTTATACTTGATGAGGTATGCTGCTAGCACTGTTCCTGTCCTACCCTTTCCTGCAGCACAGTGCACCATTACAGGCTTACCATCCCTTATGGATGAGTTTATGAACTCAACTGCCCTATCCATATCCTCTACATCAGGAGCAGTGTAGTCTAGAGTTGGTATGTGGAGATAATTTACTATTCCATCCAACCACTCATCTGGTAATGGCTCCTCTATGACGCTTACTATGCTCTTTATGCCTACCTTCTTAACCCATTCCATCTCCTGCATAGACATTGGTCTTGCACTACCTGCAAGTAGACCATCTATAACCCATGAGAAGTTGTGAGGTCTGCCAAATATCTTGCCATGTACCCTTCTTGCCATATCCCCTAGTCTATTACCCATCTAGATTACAAACCCATCTGTTGTTATTAATCTTATTTAGTAAGCAAGGAGGGAATGAGATGGAGGGAGGGAGGGAAGGATAGAGGAAGGTTAAGGTAACCAATAACCTAATATCCTATGATGCTGAATAATATATGTGCAACAGGTTATAGGCAAGGAAGCAGTACTCTACACCAAGGATAAGGGAGATAGGGTAAGGTGTACAGCATGTGCAAGGTACTGCTCAATACCAGAGGGCAAGATAGGACTATGTGGGATAAGGGGCAACATAGGAGGTAAACTCTACCTCTTCGTGTATGGTAGGATAATAGCAGGACAGATCGATCCTATAGAGAAGAAGCCAGTGATCCATTACCATCCTGGCAGCATGATATACTCAATAGCAACCACTGGCTGTAACTGGCTCTGCCAGTACTGCCAAAACTACGATATAAGCCAGAGGAGGAAGATAGAGGGTATAGAGATGAGTCCAGAGCAAGTTGTTGAGCAGGCACTCTACTATGGATGCGAGGGCATAGCCTATACTTATAACCAGCCTACCATATTCATAGAGTATGCAAGGGACGTTGGGGTTATAGCAAGGAGCAAGGGTATATTCAACATATTTGTATCCAATGGCTATGATACACCTGAAACAGTTAACATGATGAAAGAGTTCCTTGATTGTATAACTGTTGACTTCAAGGGGAGCGGGGAGACCAAGTTCGTTAGGCGCTACATAGGCATACCAGATGCCCAGCCAGTATTCGATACCCTTAGAGAGATTAGGGATAGGACTAGCATACATGTTGAGATAACAGATCTCATAGTTCCAAAGGTTGGGGATGATCTCGATGCTGCTAGAAGGCTAGCAAGGTTCGTACATGATGAACTAGGACCAGATGTGCCACTGCACTTCCTAAGATTCCATCCAGACTACAAGATGATGGACCTCCCTTACACACCTGTGGAGACGCTTGAGAAGCATTATCAGATAGCAAGGGAGGAAGGGTTGAGGTATGTGTACATAGGGAATATACCAGGGCATAGGTATGAGAGTACTTACTGTCCTGAATGTAATAACGTAGTTGTAGGAAGGTTTGGTTACAACATAACAGCCTGGAACCTTGATGAGCATAATAGATGCATCTTCTGTAACTATCCAATACCAATAATAGGTAGGTTGAGCAAGAATGCATATAGGAAGAGGTTCCAATTCATAATGTAATTTAGATGCATGAGATAATCAACCAACAGTCGTCGTTATGTATTCCTTAATTGATTAATTGGTTAATCAACCCTTATCAATCTATCAAGGCTATTGCCCTTACAGGGGAGCCTGTGCAACCTCTGATCTTCAATGGTGATACTATAAGCCTGAACTCACCTCCTCTCCTTCTCCTTCTCCTCCCTTCACTACCACTATCATTACCACTACCATTTATAGCCTCCAAGTTGCATAGATTCTCAACTATTGGCACATTATTTGGGAGCAGCACCCTATGCACAGTAAACTCCTTATCATCTGGATGGTCTATGTTTGCAGTATCTATACCAACAAGGATAACACCCTTCTCAACAAGATACTCTGCTGCATCCCTGCTCAATCCAGGGCTATCGTTAAGGTAGTTTGGGCTCTTCCATCTCTGCTCCCAACCAGTTGAGATTACGATGCTCTTACCCTTAAGATTGTAATGCTCCAATCTTCTTGCTAGATCCTCCCTATGGATGTACTCCTTCTCACCCTTCTTAACCTCAGCAAGTACTGCATTGCTTACAAGCACATGCAATGGGATCTCATCTATGCTCATGCCCCTACTGAAGTGTGATGGTGCATCCATATGCGTTCCAGTATGGGTACTCATGAACATCAGTTCTAGATCATAACCATGGATATCAAGCCTAGCCCATGGTATAAGCGTTGGTCTTATCCTCTGCTCAAAGACAGGCATATCATACTCTATAGTTCTTGTAAGATCTATCATCCTTACCATACCATCATAATGATCTTATCGAACTATTAAATTTAATAATGAGGAATAGAGTTAGATTCCTTAAGGTATTTGTGCTTAGAATTAATTACTTGTAGGTTATCCTGAATTCACGCTTTGATTGCTGCATCTGGAGGAGTAGCCTCTTCAACTCCTCATCTGTTAACGCTCTACTTATCCTCCCTTGAGAGCCCATGGTTATTATATAATCCTCTACAGCCTTTGCAAGCTCAGGCTTCACCATCTTGAGGTTTGTGAGCCTCTGCCTTGCTTCAGTGGTTAGCAGTGCCCTTAGCAGACGCTCACGCATGAGTCTTATCTCCATCTCCCTTGCCTTCTCCTCCTCGCTCCTGTTATCGTATTGAGCCATGCTTACTCTCACCCCATCCATCAATCAATCAATCAACCAATCAATCTTCAACCATTAGGCATACTTACTCAACTCTGGCATTATCTTGACAAGTTCATCAAACACCTCGTTTGCAGTGCTATCAACCAGGCTCATACCCTTGCTTGTAAGTACTCTACCCTTACCATGTATCTTCATAACATACCCTGCATCTTCGAGTTGGTGTAGTGCATTCCTTATTATTGCTCCTCCAGCATCCCTGTGATGGGATGGTCTTGAGCCCCTCCTCTGCCTCCCTCCATACTCTGATCTTAGATCAGATAAGCCTATGGGTCCATGTATGTATATCTTCCTTAGCAATGAGGCACATCTAACATACCACCAATCCCTATCATATGGTAGCCTCATAGCATGGCACCCAGTCTTAACAAACCTAGCCCATTGTGGTGGCACTATATTCTGATCTTGCTTGAGAGCAGCAGCTAGCCTTGCTATAAGCCTATCTGCAGGTACATCGTAAGCCTTAACCATACACATTACCTACCCAACTCCTCTTATATATGCTTAAATGGTGGTTATATCGATTTATTGATTTATGCACTTACGCATCCACTACTCTTCTCTCATTACTTATTCTGCCATCTCAGCATCTTCACCCTTCTTCCTATCTAGGATCTTCCTGTAGATATGGTTGCAGTGTAGACATGTTATCCTGATAGCCCTTATGCTTGATCTACCTATCCTTACCCTAGATGTAACTCCTGGTATGATTAGCCTCTTACACCTTTTGCAGAAGAGTTGTCTTACCTCATACGGTAACCTTATCCTATACCTCATGCTTATCCTCTTTATGAGCATAGCCTGCTTCTCTGCTAGAGCATGGTCATACTTTGCAGTATCCAGGACATTCCTTAAGAGTATCTCCACCCTCTGCCTAGCGAGATCCTTCTTTAACCACCTACTCCTCTTCCTTCTTTCTGCTGCTCTTGTTGTTGTGATGGTGATGCTATGATGATCACCCTTATAATAGCTGAGGCTTCACTTGAGTTGGTGCCAGAGGAGATAGCATGGCATAGTGCAGTAAGGAAGTATGCAAGGAGGGTAGGCAAGGAGCCTAAAGGGATCATACTCGATAGAAGTTACCACCATGCTGCAATGCTCAACCTTAAGGATGCGTACAGGAGAGGCAGGCCAGATATAGTGCACTTCTCACTACTAGAGGCTACAAGCATACCCCTCTACCACAAAGGCATGTTGAGTGTATACGTGCATACACTAGCAGATAAGGTGATAAGCATTAGCAAGAAGGGTGTTAGGCTCCCAAAGAACTACAACAGGTTTGTTGGTCTCATGGAGGATCTATTCAGCAAGGGTAGAATAACTTCTGATGATGGGCATCTACTGCTTGAGGTTGAGGATATGGGGTTTGATATGCTTCTAGATAGGATAGAACCTTCAGTAGTGATTGGACTCTCAAGGTTAGGTGAGATGAGGAGGGCAGAGTATGTTGCAAGTGTTGTTAAGGATGTTGAAGGAGGGGCATGCATAGTTGTAGGAGGGTTCCCCAAAGGTACATTCTCAACATCTATAAGGAATAGGTTCGAGCATACAATATCTATAAGTAAGTACGGGCTAGAGGCGCATGTAGTTGTAGCAAGGGTACTGTATGAGGTGGAGAAGGCTCTAGGAATATGCTAGAAGGTACAACAAAATAATATAATAATGTTAATACGTAGATGCATCATGACCATGGATGCAGGATAGTAGTGGTAATGGTAGTGGTTGTATGCGGTCGTCGTCTAGCCTGGTCTAGGATATCGGCTTTCCAAGCCGGCGACGCGGGTTCGAATCCCGCCGACCGCACCATTATATTCTGGTATGAGCGTACAATCACAAGAGCATAGAGTACTGAGTTTCTATCTTCTTGGGACTGTCAACTTACTTCCATTAATGTTAACGATCAATGTGTTCGCTAATAGAAGATTATGCCTATTACTAGAATGAATAGTGTTTCACTTCCTAACGCTCTCTTTCTGCTCTTCTTCCTCCTCCTCTTATTCTTCCTCTTCCTATCTTCTTTCTTTACAGTATTTTGTTGCTCTTCTCTTCCATGCCTACTCATGATACCTTCCTGTATGATATGGAAGATGGTATAGCAAGGATGATGCTGTATGTAACCTTAACAACCAACTAACCAACCAACTCTACCTTGTTCTGGAAGATATTATATCCTCTCCTCCCTTCCTTACTTACTTGCTCTCCTTGCTATCCTCTTTAAAATGATCTATTCATATAGTGAGCGATTACGCTAAGTTGACAATCCCCATTATTGGATACATTAACTTTATAAAGGTTCATGTCTCATATTTTAGCATGCAAGATGATATAATTCAGGAAACTTCCAGGTTGCTGGGAATACTTGCTAAGCATGATGCTCTAACCCTCTTCCTAGAGGGTATAGATGCAAGTACAGATACCCCAACAAGACTAGGGATGAGTAAGAAGCAGTACTATACAAGGTTGAGACAACTCATAGATGCTGGGCTCA
>BEHG01000047.1 GCA_002898655.1 archaeon HR04 | reverse complement strand
ATGCCTCCTAAACCCTTCCTGCATATCCTTCCTAAGATCGTTCAGATCCTTCCTAAGATCCCTTATATCCTCCTCAACCTTTGCAAACCTCTTATTCATATCCTCCTCAACCTTAGCAATCCTATCCAGTATCTCTTTATAGCCTATTGCTCCTGCTACAGCATATCTGAAATCTTTATCCTGTTCAAGCATATCCAATATCTTCTTCTTCAACTCCTCATTGCTCTGCATAAATAAAATTACGCTTAACCAGTATATAAGGGTAGGCATGTATGTTAGGATGGAGGAATGATGATGAAGAAGAAAAAGAATAGGAAGGTAAGAAGAAACAAGAATGAATAGCACTTCTAACTCTCTATCTAATTAATACCAAGTGTTGTTCACTAGTTTAACTACCATACACTTACATTCAAGCCTATGAAGGTACTGTCGGAGCATAATCATACTATATAAATAGATCATTCTATATTCTCATATTCAACATAAAGAGGATAAAGATAGCAAGGAGGGAAGGAGAGGATATAATATATTCCAGAACAAGGTATAGAGTTGGTTGGTTGTTAAGGTTACATACAGCATCATCCTTGCCATACCATCTTCCATATCATAAAGGAAGGTATCATAAGTAGGCATGGAAGAAGGAGAGAAGAAGGGAAGAGCAATAAACAAAGATATTGTAGAGTGTATAGAAAAGAGAAGATAGGAAGAAGAGGAATAGGAAAGAGAGCATTATGAAGTAAAACATCATTCATCATAGTGATAATGTTAGGCATGCATAATCCTCCTATTATATTGATAGTAGAGAATACAATGACCATTAACATTAATGGAAGTTGACAGTCCCTGGTATACAAGAATGTATAACCTTCATAATTCACTTCTTAGATATAATAAAAAGTTAGATTGATAATCTTCTCTACCTGCTTATTGTACTTATAGCTATACCATAGTACTTCCCATCAACCTTTATGAGCGCAGTGAAGAAGCCTAGATATGCAGTGCTCATATCGGCATAGTCCTTAGTTATCATCTGGCTCTCCAGCAGATCTGTAGGAGTAGCATTAACCGATGGGTCTGATGGACGGAAGCCCTTGTATAGTTCTGCTAGTCTATTCAGCTCCTCTTGCGTATGTTGCGTCTTATAAGCATTGTAGATCATGGACTTTATTGCTTTATACTCATCCTCTGTAAGTGTAGCTACTGCAATACCACCAACTACTGGTTGCTCCCTCAGAGAACCTAAGGTGTGCCATATATCAGTATAGCAACCATTCTCATCCTTTATCCAATAGTATTCTCTCCATGGCTTATTCTCTATTACATTACCATCATTATCTATCTTTGCTGAATACTCAAGATATCCATGCTCGACAGCATATTCAAGGCTCTTCTCTACCTCCTCTATTGCCTGTTTCAGCTTTGGTACCTTGTTGAGATCATCCATAGTTAAGGTTACGAATCCAAGCCTCTTCTCCTCTTCTTGAGGGAGAGGGCAGTTTATCCTATTGCCTGGAGCATTTCTATCACTGGACCATAGAACATTCATATCATATCTGCTGATCTCTAGATTAGCATACTGTAACTTTGGTCCTGCTATAGCATTGAATATTAGTGCTGCTGCTATTGCAACTAGTGCAATCGCTCCAGCGTACATGAATACATACCTCTTGTTTATGCTACCCATCATCATACCTCTATTCACTTTCTTCATATATAAATCTAAACGTTTTTGTCATTTTTTTGACCAATAATTTTATCAAATATGACTAAAATTGCTATAATTAATGCAGAAGAGAGTAGTAATAGCATTAATTATAATGATGGCAGTTATAGTTACTAGTATCCATGCAGCAAATGTAACATGGGACTTCTCCAATGATGTGCTTGTAAGCTATGCCAATGAGGATAAACAGCAAAGAGAGAGCCATATAGAAGTTAGTGCTAATAATAACAACTATCTGGTTACTGCACTGATGTATAATACGCCAGATCCTACACCTAATGATAGTGATCGTATAAGCAAGTGCAGAGTATACAACTCTACAGATGCTGGCAGTTCATGGACAGATAGAGGGTTCTTACCTATACCATCTGGCATGGATAGGAGCGTTGATCCAGTAGTTGCTAGCACTACAGATGGCAAGTTCTTTGTAGCATGTATAGCAGGAACTAGCACAACTACTCCATACGTACTCTACTGGATATCAGCTGATAATGGAGCAACATGGAGCAATTATAGTACAATTAAGTATGTTACTGATAGGGTTCTAAGTTACGTAGTCTTTGATAGACGTACGTAACCTTTCCCTCTTGATTATTTCATTGAGGGCTCTTTGGGGGAACCCTGCTCCCCGCATCTGAAGGTTCAATACAGCTACAACGTCTCTATCCAAGTTCAAATTGCATCTTTCGCACTTCATCAACCTGCCCTCATAGGAAGCCATGCTTCCTGAGCAGAGGGGGCAGGTTTTAGATGAGTTAGTAGGGTTTACGTATTTCACTGGGAGGTTGAGCCACTTTAGTTTATACTTCAGCATGAATTGAAAAGTTCTTGTATCCCATTTTGATAGCTTTCTGTTGCTTTCCTTAGAACCGTTTAAGATTCTGCTCTTGATGTTTCTGAGGTCTTCTAGCACTGCTCCGCTCCCAACATGATGAAGCCCTCTCGCAATGTATGTTGTGAGCTTATGTAGGAAGTCCTTTGCTCTATTCTTCTCTCTACTCGAATACTTCTTTAGAAGCCTCTTTGATGTCTTCGGTTTGAATTTCGATAGCTTTTGGATTCTCCGCCTCTTAAGTTCATATGCTCTGTGGATGTGGTATAGTGGCTTTAAGTCATATCTTCTTACCTCTCCATCGATTAGAGCCGTTACATTCGTTAAGTTTACGTCGAAGGATGCGAATCTATCAGTTTTAGGCTCAACGTTCTTCTTGAGCGTTACTATAAGCTCCTTCTCTGTTAAGATTAGACCTCCCAATCTATCGAAGTCCTTTGGAATCCACTCATACTTTCTCAAATCGACTTCTAGATAGCGTTTATTCGACTCAATGCTTATCTTCAGAATTCCATCTCTTAAGCTAAATAGTGTATTCTTGATGTAAACGCTCCTTTTAGTTATTTCAGGCTTACACTCTGCTTTCTTCCTATTGTATAGCATTACCCAGCCTTTAACAAGACCTATAACCGAGTTTATCACAGAATCGATGTAGTGCTTAGAATACTTCCAATCCTTCAACAACTCATCCCTAAGCTTCCTTCTATCATCCTTACTGAATTCTAGGTGGGCCTTCTTAGAAATCTTAACGTGTGATAAGATTGAGTCTAAGGTTCTCCGCTTAACCTCACAGTACTCTTCTATTAAGTCTTCTGGAGCCTCTACTGGGATTCTGTAGCTTTTAACTGCCTCCATATCTTCTCAACCTCGGATACGGGTATCCTGTACCTCCCACCTGGAAGCTTTATAGCAGCAATTCTTCCCGTCCTAATCCACTTATCTACAGCATGCCTCGTAACATTGAAGATTTCAGCGACCTCTCTCGTCGTCAACAACCTCTCTCTTGTTTCCACAGTTAACATAAACACCAAATAAATATTTAAACCTATTTTGAAACTGCTGTCTACGGCATGTAGATAAGCCATGGATAGCAGCAGATATAAAGGATGCTAACAGTCAGTATAGGAATAATGTATATGCATGCTGGCAAGAGAGGATAGGTAATAGTAATTGGATAAAGTTCAAGAAGATATGGCCATCTGCTGGCTCAGAGATCACCCTTGATACACCACCATCATCTTCATCAGACTCAACATCTCTCCGTAACTTCTGTCATATAGTAGTAGGTAAGAATGGGATAATATATGTAGTATGGGCAAGATATAATAATGTTCTTAACACAGAAGGCACTATAGTGATGAGGAGATCATTTGATGGGGGAGCAACATGGGTTCCTTCGCTTAATAACCCGCCTTCTACAATAGCTTCATTCATATATGTACCTACCATACAAAGCTATACAATTAATGGCACAACAACCTCTACTGAGATATTCCCTAATCCTCAACTGGCAGTGGATAACAACTGGAACCTTCATCTAGTCTATGTCTCAAAGACCTCAACTACAGCAAGTGATACAGAGATAATGTATATGAAGATAACCAATTGCATAAGTACCTCATCCTGTACACTATCTACACCTCTCAATATCTCTAATAACAATAAGGACCAATGGGAGCCTGCTATAACGGTATCAACAAAATCCAATACTGTGCATATAACAGCACTGGATAAGAGGGATAATAGCGAGAATAAAGCATGGAAACTATGGCATTATCATTGCCATTTGAGCACAAGTACATGTACATATAGTACAGATTGGTATTATGCTAGGGTAACAGATCAGGTAACCTACATATTCAGCACAAATCAACAGTTCATAGGCCATTACCATGGCATAACAACAAGCATGATAGTGAATACAAGTGCTAGGGAGGCATATACAGTATGGACAGACTCTAGGTTACACAACAACAATCAGGACTACAATATATTCTATGATAGACTAACATAATCAATAAGAAGCCTCTACAATTTATTTACTCCTTTTACACCTCGATAAGTAATAAGAAAAGAGATATGAGGAAGAAATACTAACTAAGGTTACAAGATGCAGTACTTCCAAGCACTCCAGATAGGGCAGGCAAGGATAAAGGATGCAGTAAGCATACTCAAGAGATACACTGGTAATGCATTGCCAGCAATAGCATTGAAGGGTTCAAGCCAAGGCAGGGGTTGGGAGCCAGTCGGTGAGGAGAACCTCTACTCAATAGTTGAGGGAGAGCATGGCCTTATCATCTGCCTATGTGACTCTGATGGTAATGCTAAGGCTATAGCATCATGGTATAGCAGGGAGGAGGCTGAACAGATAGCAGTAAGGATGCACAATGATGGTATGCAAGAGTACAAAGGAAAGGTTAGGCTCCCTGTATGATTTTTATCCAAGCATGTGAAATTACCTACTGATATGGAGTATGAGCAGGAGGTTGAGGTTACTGGCCATCTAATAGACTCTATGATCCTAACAAGGATATTCGATAAGGTTATGGATCTGAAGGGTGACTTTGAGGTCCTAGAGTTCAGGATAGGTAAGGAGAAGACATCCCCAAGTTATGCTAGGCTGCTAATTAAAGGAAAGAGCCAAGAGCACCTTGCAAGGATACTGGAGGAGGTTTACAGGGAAGGTGCGGTATCGGTAAAGGTTGAAGAAGTGATGCTTGAACCTGCTCCAAGGGATATGGTACTCCCAGATGAGTTCTATAGCACAACCAACAACAGGACTATGATATATGTTGAGGGTAGATGGGTGGAGGTTGAGGATATAATGATGGATAAGTGCATAGTCTACGATCCATCAAGCAGGAGAGCCTATTGCAAAGCAATAAGAGAGGTTAGGAGAGGGGATCTCATAGTAGTTGGGGAGAAGGGTATAAGGGTTATCCCTCCAGAGAGGCCTAGAGAGGGTGTGGACCTCTTCAAGTTCATGAGTAGCGATGCATCTAGCGAGAGACCAACACTGCAGATGATAAGGAAGGTTGCAAGAGATATGCATATGCTCAAGCATGATGATGGGAAGATAGTTGTGGTTGCAGGTCCTGCAGTTGTACATACTGGTGCAGCAGATGCCCTAGCAGCACTGATACGGCTTGGCTACGTTAAGGGTTTGCTTGCTGGTAATGCATTAGCAGTACATGACATAGAACATGCTCTCTTTGGCACATCCCTAGGCATGTATGTTCATGATGGTACTCTAGCGGTTAGAGGGCATAGGCACCATATGCGTGCAATCAATGAGGTCTTCAAGGCAGGCTCGATAAAGGCTATGGTTGAGAATGGTAGGTTGAAGAAGGGTATAATGTATGAATGTGTAAGGAATAACGTGCCTTACGTGCTCATAGGCTCCCCAAGGGATGATGGTCCAATACCAGATGTCATTACAGATGTTGTTCAAGGTTGGAGGATGTACAGGGAGGTGCTTAGAGGTGCAGATATGGTTCTCATGCTTAGCACTATGCTCCATAGCATTGCAGTAGGGAACATGCTCCCTTCACATGTTAAGGTTGTTATAGTTGATATAAACCATGCAGTTGTTACAAAGTTGATGGATAGAGGTACATGGCAGGCTGTAGGTATAGTCTCTGATGTTGGTGTATTCCTTCCAACACTCCTTGAGAATATAACTGCACTTGAAGGTAGCCATAGCATGTGATTAATCGATCTCTAATCTATCCATTCATGTAGAGACCATCAGCCATCCATACATCCCATCAAATAAGCAGATCACTTACTTACTTGCTTACTTGCTTACATCTGCACATCTTAACATCTGTTCATCACTACACCATATCATAACTGTCTTGCTATACATTCATCCATTATAGCTTATACTTTAAGTATATACATCCATTTCTATACGAAAAATATTATATTCTTCCAGATATGAGTTAAGCTCATGAGCATATGTCAATGTGATATGTATGGGGATGGGTTGTGTGAGTGTGGATGCTGCGTAGGTGATGGATGATGGTTGAACCACTCTATGTATTCTCTCCACACAAGACCTTCTATGCTGGGGCTATTGCTGGGTTCATAACAAGCTGGTATGTTACAGTGCTGCTTATTGCAAGTGAGTATGAGATAGGTTTTCCATTGGGCACATTCTACACTGTCATAGGCGAGATAGTAGGGTTAAGAGGTGTATATGCACTATACTCAGGTCTGGCACTACATGTTGCAACCAGCACTATAGTTGGTGCACTATCCTCACTCCTGCTAGTAACTATACTCAAGCACTGGAGGTTAAGGGGCAAGGTATGCATAGTCTGCTCGTACAGGGCTGCGGACGTTGGTCTCATACTGGGCTTCATCATATGGCTTGTACTCTTCCTACCAGTAACGTTCCTAATAGTTGAGCCATCTCTAGCATCTAGAGCATCAAGTGATGTTAGCATGCTCTACTCCACACCAGTATCAGTCAACGCACTCCTTGGCATGGTATGGGGTATAACGATAAGTGCACTACCATATCACCTCGGCTATGGTGCAACCCTAGGCTACCTCATGAGCAAACTTGTAAAGCGTATAGCAATAGTTAGTAGCAAGAATATTTAAATACCTAATTAGGTCAGACTAATTAGGTGCAACTAACTAATGTACAGTAAGAGCAGGGAGATCGATGGTTGGGTTAAAGATCTGCTGAAAGCGCAGTATATGCTTGCAGGAGGTGATTGCATGCATGGTATATGCTCTGACTCAATTTTTTCAAGGGCTGCAGAACTTTACATAGAGTTCAGCAGAGTGTATAGGGCAAAGAGTAAGAGGGTTATAGCGTATACAGCACTCTATACAGCAATTAGGCTTGAAGGGCATGCAATAACCGTTAATGCATTTGCAAGAAGGGTAGGTATTGATGCGAGGAGGCTTGCAGTATGCTATAGAGCGATGCAGAGAACATTAGGATTAACTCTGCCTAATGCAGCGCTACATGCATATGTGGATGAGATTGTAAGGTGTATAGGCAATGGTGTAAAGGATGGGCAGAAGGGTATAGATGTTACAGTGCTCAAGGATGTATCGTATAGGTTAGCAGGCTATGCTGCTAAGATTATGAATAGCAATGGAGCAAACCCTGCTGGTGTTGCTGCTGCCATAGTGTATTTAGCCTTAGGGGATGAGGGGAGGAGGATGGTTAGTATGAAGTATCTAGCAACAACCGCAGGTATAAGCCTAGTTACTCTAAAGAAGAGGGTTGAAGAGTTAAAGGTTCTGCTGAGCAAGCATGGTAATGCTATACCATTGTAAACAAGACTGATCCAATAAGTAAGGAATAAGTTAGGCTAATTCCTATCTACTTTAAATAAGGTAGGTCCAAGAGCATGGCTAAAATAATAGTGATAGAGATAGGAAAATCTGTAGTTGGTGCTGTAATAAAGCATCTAGGAAGACCTTATGCTGTAGTAAGTTACCCTAGAGAGGTTCATATAAATGAGTTCAAGAAGATAGTGAAGGAGGCATACCAAAAGATAAACGATGCGCTCTCTTCCAGTGAGTATGATAGTAGTAGCAGTAGTAGTAGTGATAATGAGGTATGGCTCATACTATCTGGTCCATTGGCACTAATCTTTCAGTTGGGGCAGATTGTAGGAGAGATTGATAATGTAAAGGTACTCCAGTACTACAATGGTGAATACCATATAGTGCCTTCAATAAGTAAGGATGAGTTAAGTAGGTAGAGAGATGATGAAGATAAAGAAGATGGTTGGTGGTGGAGGAGGAGAGCAGGAAGGATATATGGTATAGGTAGAAAGTAGATAGAGGCTTAGATGATAAATAAATAAAGGCTTGGATGATAAAGGACGGTGCATCACATCCATAGATGATAGAAAGGATTAATAGATTATTCCTATCATGCTATTGTATTGAGTAAGGAGGAGTTACTTGCAAGGTTCTCATCAGAACCAGATAGGTACTATAGGGTATCCCTATTCGATGATCTTGGGTTCAAGAGGCAGCAGTGTAGTGTATGCAATGCCTACTTCTGGGCTTTAAATGATAGGGAGAGGTGCCCAAACTGTGAGCCCTATGGGTTCATAGGCAATCCTCCAACAAGCAAGAGGCTTGATTACATAGAGGCATGGAAGGCTGTAGAGGATTTCTTCATCAAGAATGGGCATACATCTGTGAAGCGCTATCCTGTAGTCTGTAGATGGAGGGATGATCTCTTCTTCACAGTAGCATCGATAGTTGACTTCCAGCGTGTTATAGGTGGCAAGGTGGTATTCGAGTTACCTGCAAACCCACTTATAGTACCTCAGATGTGCTTAAGGTTCAATGATATAGAGAATGTTGGGAGGACTGGGAAGCATTACACCTCATTCTGTATGATAGGGCAGCATAGCATTGCTGATGCTGAGAATGGGTATTGGAAGGATAGATGTATAGAACTAGATTATAAGATGCTTACA
>BEHG01000046.1 GCA_002898655.1 archaeon HR04 | reverse complement strand
TAGGCCTATAAAGATAGGTACAGATAAGGACGCATATGTATGTGGTAAGGATGAAAAGGTTATAGTCTTTATATCAGGTAATCCAAACACAACATATACGCTAGTTGTAACCAAACCAGATAATACAGCACAAACCTATACTGTTACTACCGATGCATCAGGTAATGCTACTACCAGCATACCATTATCGCAATCTGAACCATCTGGTACATGGACTCTAGTATTATATGATGCAAATAGAAGACCTGTAGCAGAGTGGAAGTTCAACGTAAAGTGTGATCAGAAGCAACCTACAGAGCCTATACCAGTAAGTATAAAGACAGATAAGGACGCATATGTATGTGATAAGGATAAAAAGATAGTTGTATCAATATCAGGTAATCCAAACACAACATATACGCTAGTTGTAACCAAACCAGATAATACAGCACAAACCTATACTGTTACTACCGATGCATCAGGTAATGCTACTACCAGCATACCATTATCGCAATCTGAACCATCTGGTACATGGACTCTAGTATTATATGATGCAAATAGAAGACCTGTAGCAGAGTGGAAGTTCAACGTAAAGTGTGATCAGAAGCAACCTACAGAGCCTATACCAGTAAGTATAAAGACAGATAAGGACGCATATGTATGTGATAAGGATAAAAAGATAGTTGTATCAATATCAGGTAATCCAAACACAACATATACGCTAGTTGTAACCAAACCAGATAATACAGCACAAACCTATACTGTTACTACCGATGCATCAGGTAATGCTACTACCAGCATACCATTATCGCAATCTGAACCATCTGGTACATGGCTTCTACAGCTGTACGACAAAAATGGAAGGCTTGTAGCAGAGTGGAAGTTCAACGTAAAGTGTGATAACGTACCTCCTCCCCCACCACCGCCAGAGGTACCAATGAACCCATGCTTAACACTCGTTAGCGATACATCGACGTTTGTAGATAGAGGCAATACAGTTCCAGTCAACTTTACATGGTCAGCACCTATAAACAGCAATGATCTAGGCGTTGCAGGAGCAAAGCCCATATGGTCAAGCAATGGCTTAGATACTAACAATCCATACACCTTCACGAAGTACTTCCTTCTACCTTCAGGGAATGCATATAGCGCTATACTAACCATAAATGCAGATGATCAGTGGAGGGATCTTAAGATAAATGGCCAATTCGTGGCAACAGAACCTTTCCCAGGTTGGGGCAATGTGCATACGTACAATGTATCAGCATACTTGCAACCAGGACTTAACACACTAGAGGTCAAGGCTGTTGATATTGGAAAGACAGTTGCAGCACTTGCTTACAAGTTAGAGGTGAAGTGCAAACCAGTGCAAGGATCAACACACTGGGATAAGATAATCTTTACCATAGATGTTAAACAGGTTCCCTCAACACCAACACAACCAGGGAATGAGGAACTTGTAAAGAAGTTGAGACCATTGATTGGCAAGACCCTAGACATAAAGGTTAGGGATGAGCCAAGCGAGATTGCTGTGTTGGAGGATACAGTGAAGGCATTCCTTGCTGCAAAGTATAACCTTACCAAGCAGGATTTAGAGTATATAACTGTAAAGATAGTTGAGGTTGAGTATGCCATAGATCCTAACGTACATGGTAAGATGGTACCTCCACAAGAGCCACAAAAGACTACTGAAGCAAGTACTAGCACTAAAGGTAATCGCATGAATAATGATATAGGCGATGGAGTATACTATGCAATGCCTTTAATGGGCATAGCAGGGTTAGGAGCATTCCTTGCTATAAGGTATAGAAAAGAGCAGAAGAAGATCAGTTAGTTAGTCTAGTTAGTCAGTAATCCATCTAACTGGCTGGCTGACTGACTAACTAACCAAACCCTTTTTATTTATTCATCATATATCTATACAAGGAAGCACCCTTGTATCACTAACACCCTTGATAATCTGTATCTTCCTCATCACTATGTTGTAGATACCCTTGAAGTCTTTAGCCTCTATTATTGCTAGGATATCACAGTGCTCAGATACAGCATGTGCCTCTTTAACACCATCTATCTGCCTTATTATACTTGCAGAGGCTATAACATCCCTCCCAGGCTCAAGATCGATCTCTATGTATGCACGCATGTCAGCATCATTACCATGCTAGTGATAAAAGCAGTTAGGTCTACTAACCTTTATAAGTATGGTAAAGGAGAGTAAACGATGTACGATGATGATGTAGTATGGCTATAGCAAGGGAGCAGAGTCCATTCGTTATAGGGGCAGTAGCATTCGTGCTGATG
Organism: archaeon HR04; assembly: GCA_002898655.1. GTDB lineage: Archaea > Thermoproteota > Nitrososphaeria > Nitrososphaerales > Nitrosocaldaceae > Nitrosocaldus. The sequence goes on along the minus strand of BEHG01000046.1, from coordinate 7,037 downwards.
GTTGGTGTAGCAATATCCTACTACCTCTTCTCCTATCTGCCAGAGATAAACAGGAAGCCTACATTCCCTGCAGAGTGGGTTAACCCTCCAAAGATAACACAGATAAAGATAGTAAAAGGAGCATTCGATCCAAACCAGGTAGATAACTTCGTACCCAAGAGGGTTACCATAAACATAGGGATAGATAACAAGGTTGTATGGATAAACGAGGATATAACTGCACATACTGTAACATCAGATACAAACTACCATGACCACTATAGTGGTCCATTCGACTCTACAGCAGAGGAGCACTGGGATGAGTTGCCACCAAATGGCTACCTTAGGCCTGGCGACAAGTGGGAGTTTGTATTCGTTGAGCCAGGAGAGTATCCTTATCACTGCATCCCCCATCCATGGATGCAAGGTACCATAGTTGTGAAGAAGCCTACAGCATAGGCATAGCAAGTGTATAGCAATAATTCATTATTATTTACCATCATCAGCCAGTAGTGAATGATACATTATCTACCGCTATGTAGGGTAGTAAGGAGTCTAGAACCAACTTCCTCTCTTTAGAGACCATCGAGATATCCTTCAACGCAGCATAGATGTTGCCAGCAACCATCATCTCCCTAACAGGACATGCTATCTCTCCACCCTTTATCATATGACCGCCCTTCACTACGCCAGAGAAGTTCCCATCAACGCTACTAACATTGCCAGAGAACCTATTAACTATTATCCCATACTTAACCTCTCTTACCATCTCATCATAACCAATATCCCCTGCATCTACTATCAGGTTTGTAGTATCTATAGATGGAGGGGATGCTATACCCCCAGATGCATTACCAGTACTCTCTATACCAGCCTTACTTGCTGTATAGGTGTTATGTATGAACCCCTTCAGCATCCCATGCTCTACTATTACATTCCTTCTATGTACAACACCCTCCCTATCGAAACTGCTTGCACCTATACCCTCTATATATGTTCCATCATCTATAACTGTTATATCTGCTGCAACCCTCTTGCCTAGCATCCTAGCAAACCTACTCACCCTTCTCTGAACGTTGAATGCATTTATAGCAAATACTAGAGGATCCCTCATAAGTTCAAGGAATGCGTTAGGTGTTACTATCATTGTACCCTTGAAACTCTCAACCTTCCTACTATTAAGAGATCTAACAACATTGCTAGCAAACTCTCTAGCAGTAGATACAACATCTACACCACTTAGATTATGGCTAGAGCCCATCTGTACATCAAAGTTTGATACATTGCCACTCCCACCACTCCCACCACCATCCCTAGCCATGCCCATTATGCTCCACGTAATGATACTTATCCTCTCACAAGCCTCTATCCCATTTGAGTTTGATACTGCATGCTCTAAGGATGAGGACTCGAATAGCCCGCTATCTACTGTAACCCTTGCATCATAACCTTTAGCAGTGTTAAGCATCTCATAGGCGTATGAAGCAACCTCATCTACTCCTAGCCCCTCAACACTGCTATCATATATGCCGTTGAGCTTTGGTATGCTACCCTTGCTAGGAGGAAGAGGAAGCCTCTGATACCTATCTCTTGGGCATGCCCTTGCTATACTTATTGCAGTACTGATAGCATCCCTAACCTTATCAGGGTTGAATGTGTTGGCTGAGGCAAAGCCTTGTGCCTTGTTCAGTATAACCCTTATCCCTATACCTAAAGGCTCATCTATCTTTACATGCTTTAGATCATTGCTCTCTATGTATGCTGTAATATGCCTACTCCTACTAGCATAAGCCTCTGCCTCACTTGCTCCTAGCCTCAATGCTTCACTAACTGCTAGTGAGCATAGATCTAGAAGGTCTGTACCTTTAGAGTAAGCATCATTACCCTCTCTATCATTGCCAAGACCTCTCTTTATACTCTTACCATGATGATCCTTGCCCTTGCTCATCTCACTGCACACCACCTACTATTGCATTACACCTTACATACGAGCCTCCTCCATCAACCTTCATTGGTTGATACTTGCCACAGTATCCAGTACCTATATCGTACTTGAAGTCCTTGCTACTGCTTATGGCATCAATGCTCTTTAGCACATCTATAGTTATGCCAGATATGCTCACTCCTCTGAAGAGTTCTTTAACCTCCCCATGCTCTATAAGATATGCCTCCTCTGCCCCAAACATGAACTCACCATTTGCATCTGCTTGCCCATTCCTTGCACCCTTGAGCATATAACCATGCTTAACCTCCTTGATCATCTCATCCAGCATATAATCCCCAGGCTCTATGTACGTATTCCTCATCCTTATCAATGGCTCATCATTGTACTCAAAGGCTCTAGCATTCCCAGTTGGTTCAACACCAAATATGTAAGCACTCTCTCTATTGTGAAGGTATGAACTCATCATACCCTTATCTATTATCTTCACGCTCCTAGTCATGACACCCTCATCATCAACAAATACTGTACCAGCAGCATTTGGCACTATGTTAGATGCACCACTATCAACCAAGGTTACAAGCTCACTTGCTACCTTCTTGCCTAGTAGATCCTTTGCTATTGAACCTGAGAGTACAAAGTCAGCCTCAACAACATGCCCTATAGCCTCATGTGCCAATAGTCCAACCATTGCAGGATCAAGGATGATCGTTGTACGCTCTCCCCTAGGCTGTTTAGCATTAAGGAGCCTTGTAGCCTTCTCTGCTGCCTCCCTTGCTATTGCAAGGTGATCCTTGCCCTTGAAGAGATCATTCCAGCCACCAGTGACACATACACCCTCACTTGCACTTACCTTCATGCTTCCCTTACCTGCTATAGCAGTAACAACGATCTCTGGCTTCGAGTCATATAGTTCTGCACTTGCACCATCGCTACTTACTATAACCTTTGCATCTATCATCTCCTTGTATGTGCATGATGCAGATCTTACATCCTTGGTCTTACTCCCCTTCCTTGCTTCTCTCTCTGCCTCCATTGCTATCCTAACCTTCTCCTCTATGCTATGATCCTCCAACTTACCATTAATCTCTGGCATGAATAGTCCCCTAGCAAGCCTTGCATCTGCTAAGCCTTTTACAGTATTGGTATCACTACCATAACTCTTTGCACTTGCAGACTTGATTGCTTGCTCAAGTGCTCTGATTAGTTCATCCCTTGTAATTATGCTTGTACTGCTGAAGCCCCATCTACCATACTTGAGTACCCTTATACCTACACCAGACTTGGTTACGGATCTTGCCCTCTCAACTCTGCCATCAACTATCCTGATCTCATTGAGTGTTCTAGCATGATATCTAACCTCTGTATACTGCGCAGTAGATGTGTTGAGTACAAGGTTAAGTATACCTGGATCAGCAAGGTGCACGTATACTGCTAGAATTATGCTCCCTATTAATAGTATACTCAACCATGTAATTTCTGTTATATATGATACATGCTAGTATTGAAGCCCCATCAAGGTTTTATAATTATTATTAAAGCAGAGAGGTTATGAGAGTGAAAGAGAGGCTATGGCTGCTCTGCTTGTACCTTTGCTATTGATAGGTGGCTCAAACGCTTTTGGTTTTGGTGATGGTCCAGAAGAGGAGATAACACCTGGAGACCCATCTGAAGTACCACCTGAAGGACCAACACCTCCTTCACCACCACCAGAACCAGAAGATGAGCTATGTGATAGACCTGGACCACCACCAATCGATCCAATAATCTGTAGTGGTGAACCCCCAATACTGCTGGAGAATGATGCTGCTGTTAAGGCATACCATACAAGTGGCACCTTGGTAACCAATGCAGATCCTTTGATGCTCGGTGAGGATGTTGATTGTGTTGCAGGTATAGATTTGGCTGCTGTACCCCTTCCAGGCAATGAGGTTGAGATGGTCTGCTACATACTCCCTCCAGGATCCGATCCAACACGAGAGTGTTGCATTGGCAAAGCTTTCATCATCAACACCTATACCATGCCCCCCAGAGCTCTCTGCGATGGATCAGTGCTTCTCTGTGCGTTGGGATGGTAGTTATATAGATGAGGTTGGTGAGTGGTACTTTGTAGCGGTCTTCTTCTTGAACGGTGAGCCAGTTGCATTAGCAGGCAATGACTTCAGGGCATATCCATTCATGGTTGTGCCAGAGTTCATGATAGGAGGTATAGCATCTATAGCAAGCATGTTTGCTGTGTTGGCATATAAGAGGTATAGGCAAGCAGGTAGATGAGTAGTTAGTAGCAAGTGGCTATAAGTAAGGGCTAACTAACTAACTAGATAGATAGATAGGCAAGAGCAGGAATACAAACAAGTGTTAACATGAATATTTGGGTATACACCATCATCTTTTTATAATACATCTGGATAGGCGTACTGATAAGGTTGGGTATAGTGGATGATCTCTTGAGATGGACCAGGGAGGTGTTCATGCCTATAGGTGATGTTGGGCTCTTCATACTTGCATTCATTGAATCATCAGTCTTCCCTGTGCCTCCAGATGTACTGCTTATAGCATTGGCATTATCAAACCCTGCTCTAGCATTATACTATGCTACCATAGCAACCATAGGATCTGTGCTTGGAGGTGTAGCAGGTTACTACATAGGCTTGAAGGGAGGGAGGAGAGTAGCAAAACGAATATTCTCTGAGCGTATGATCGAGAGGGCAGATAACTACTTCAAGGAGTATGGTGTATGGGCTGTGCTCATAGCAGCATTCTCCCCCATACCCTATAAGGTATTCACCATAGCATCTGGCATATTCAGGTTAAGTCTAAAAGGGTTCATAATAGCATCTATAATAGGAAGGGGGGCAAGGTTCTATGCTGAAGGTCTGCTTATAATGTTATGGGGGGAGCAGATACTGGCATTCGTTGATGAGAACCTTGAGTTGGTATCTCTAGCAATTGCAGGAGCAATAATATCATACCTTGTACTACGCAAGATGCTTGCAAGGGAGAAGAAGAGGAGGAGGGTTGGTTAATTGGTAAGTAAGTAAAAAGAAAGAGCAAAGCAAACAAGCAAAAAGAAGCAAGTAACAAACAATCAAGCAACAAGCAAACAAACAACATCACTAATCAGTCAGTCAGTCAGCCAACTAACCAACCAATCAATCATCCAGCATCACACCATCATATCATTATCATTCATTAATATCACTTGCAAGTAGCGTATTAGCCTCCTTAACTATCCTCTCTACCTCATCGTATGCTAAACCCTTGTCTACACTTATGTATACTATGTATTTATCGTGCAGGAAGGAGATCAAGTCAACCTTCTCATGTACTGTTAGTGTGAATGAGCACTTGCCTAGGGAGTTGTAGAACCTCTCCCGCATCGACTCCTTTATGGCAGTAAGGAAGAACTCATCCCTTGCCTCTTCAGGCTTGAATAATGGTCTAACATCACTCCTAATACTCCCTGCGAGGGTCTTGCCAAACCTGTTTATTATACCAACATACCTTACCTTGGGGCTAAGCATGAGTATCTTATTGCATATCTCCTTGTAGTTGCTATTGTTAGCCATCATACTGGATATATGTGCAAGGTTGATAAACTTATTGCATGATGGTAGCTAACATACAGACACCATCTCATAGTATATAGGTAAACCACTAAATATAGCAGGGGTTGAATAGGATTTATGCCATCAGCATACGTGTTAATAAACTGCGATCTAGGCTCAGAGGAGGAGATAATAAGGGAGATAAAGGCAATAAGAGGAGTTAAAGAGGTAAAGGGCACCTATGGCGTATATGATATAGTTGTGAAGGTTGATGGGAACAGCATGGAAGAGCTGAAGGATACAATAACATGGAAGATAAGAAGGCTACCAAAGGTGCGCTCAACAGTAACTCTGATAGTAATAGAAGGTCAGGGAGAGTAAGTTAATAGTAGTAGTAGGATAGATAAGCAACAGATGATTAGGAAAGGTATAGTAGTAGAAGAAGAGAGTAGATCAATCTTAGAGAAGATCATCGCTAATGCTATAACTTGATGGAGAGGATATAGAATCAATCAACCAATCAATCAATCAACCATCAACCAATTAATTAATCAATCAACCATCAACCAGACAGATCAAGCAGGTAAGTAGGCAAGGCTGGATAGAAGAGAGGAAGATGGTGCTAGTGCAATACAATATAAAAATTAAATCATTGTTTATTTATTTACTTACTTACCTTGCTAAGGGTTAAGCACAGCCCTACCAATTATCTTGCCCTCTTTGAGTTGGGTTAGAGCATCATTTACCTCCTCAAGTCTAAACCTCTTGCTTATAACGCTCCTTATTATACCCCTTCTTGCCAATGCTACCAACTCAACTAGATCAGCATACTTACCAGTGTATGAGCCTATTATCCTGTATGCCCTAAGGGGCATGAGTGCAAGGTTGAGTTCTGTAGAGCCACCAAATAACCCTACCAGCACCAACCTACCCCTCTTCCTTAGCATATCCAGATCCTTTGCTACAGTCTTTGATGAGTTAACAAAGTCTATCACTGCATCTGCACCAAGCCCATTGGTTAGATCCTTAACCTCCTTTACAGGGTCGCTCCTGCTTGAGTTTATGGTGTGATCAGCACCAAGCCTCCTTGCCTCCTCAAGCCTCTTATCATCAAGGTCTATGACTGCTATCGTTGAGCCTGCTACTGCTCTTGCTATCTGCACCCCTATCAGCCCAAGCCCTCCAGCACCAACTATAACAAGGAACTCCTGAGCCCTTATGGATGAGTTCTTGAGCGCTGTGTATGCTGTAAGACCGGAGCATGCAAGAGAGGCAACCTGCTCAGGCTCCTGTCCATCTATCTTGATGAGATACCTCTCACTTGGCACTAGAATGTACTCAGCATACCCTCCATCCTGGAATATGCCTAGAGACCTTGGTCTATCGCACAGGTTCTCCTCACCAACTGCACATGCTGGGCATGCACCATCCCCTATCCATGGATACACCAATACCTTATCTCCCTTGCTTGTATTAACAACCTCATCACCAACCTCCTCCACCATACCTGCTACCTCATGCCCAGGGGTTAGAGGGAACCTAACACCTCTATCCTCAACCCTCATGAA
>BEHG01000045.1 GCA_002898655.1 archaeon HR04 | reverse complement strand
GTACAACTTCTACCATGTTACAGATATACCAACGTTCATAACTGCTAGAGAGTTCTATGAGGTGCCTAGAGGGCTTGAGCCATACTACATATATGCAAAACCTCCAAACATAAACGAGATAGAGTATATAGGATTGCTCTCTCTAGAGTTGAGGGGTGCTGCTGGTAGAAACCTTGCTGGTTATCTGATTGTAAGGAATGATTATCCAAACGATGGCCAACTCATATTCTACAAGGTACCAATAGGCTCAAGCACACAACTCTTAGGTCCAAGTGCTGTTCAAGAAGCACTTGATAGAGATCCAGACTTTGCTACACTCAAAACACTGCTTAGGAACCCAAGGATAGGGGATAACATACTCTACAGGATAGGTGAGCAGGATGTATACTTCATACCAGTGTACACTGCAGGCACTGGAGGAGTAGTAGCACAGATAGGCAAGATAGCAGCAGTTGGTGCAGCTTTCACTGGAGCCTATTACGTTGGGCTAGGGAATACACCCGTTGAAGCATTCAACGCATATCTAGCAAAACTTGCTGGACTTGCTCAAGACCAGGTTGGTGTTGATAGGAGTACAAAGATAAACAACCTGCTCAAGGTATTCGAGGAGAATGGTGTAGTAGTTGTCAAGCCTAGCAGTATAAACATACCATTAACATTCAAGGAGGGAGAGTTCTCATACTCAACACAGGAAGAGTTTGAGGGTGTGAAGAGCAGTGTTGAGGGGTTCATAGCATCACAGGTTAAGGCATATAACCTATCAAGGGTTATTTCATGGGAGGAGCAGGATAACATGAACTTTGGTGCAGTGAGAGTTGTTGATGGTGTTGCTGAACTTCACTACATAACTGTGAAGATAGGTAACTGATTGCTGATGGTAAATATAGAAGAGTAATTATAATGGGTAAGGGGAGAAGTAATAGTTAGATAGGAAGATGCTGCTCGTTGTAGACAACCTCTCATCTTTCATGCCACATCTTATACGCTCTTTGAGTATTCTTGATGCTAGATATGTGGTAAGAAGGTATAGTGAACTCTCACATGATGTTGTTGGAGAGTATGATGGTATAATCCTCTCTGGTAGGAGGAGTAATGAAAGGAGTATGAATGTAGTGAACATGCACATAGTGGATACAGCATATAGGGAGGATAGACCCTTGCTAGGGATATGCTATGGTGCTGAGATAATAGCATTAGCAATGGGTGGAACGATAAGGAGGATAGGCAAGGTAGTAGGAGAGGAGGAGGTGTATGTGAATGAGGATAGTCCTATTGCAAACAATGGTAGGATGATGGTTTATGAGAGCCATGATTATAGTATAGCAACACTGCCATCAGTACTCAAATCTGTAGCATATTCTAGGAGTTGCAGTAACGAGATCATAGTGCATATAAGTAAGCCTATATTTGGTACACAGTTTCATCCAGAGGCTAGCAATTCGTATGGGCTTGATCTGTTGAGGAGGTTTGTAATGCTTGCTAGGAGATGATACTTTGCTGCATAAGCAGTCTATCTCATGCTATATTGCTTTGCTATCATCCAGTTACTAGCATAATTGCCTATTGCTTAGGATATAGATGCTTATAATTATACATAAGGAATGGTAAGGCATCACAGTAAACCTATGTTATGATACATATGGGAAGTTATCTTAATAGATGATAATACTAATCAAGTAGGATTGATAATATTGAATATAGCAAGGTACGATTGGAATAACAGCCATCAAGATTTACTTATAGATGGCAGTACTGTAGTAACTAGGTATATGCAGATATGCTGATAAATAGTGTTAGGTAATAAGGGATTGTCAAGATAACACGAGACCGATATGAATAGATAGTACTGGTATGATAGATATAGGTAACTAAAGAGGTACACTCTCTTCTTATTGCTATAGCGAATCTTAGTAGCAGCAGTAGTGGTTAGTCAACAAAGCATTACCTATCTGTTTCTGCTCTTACATAAAACTCGACAAGAAAGTCTAGAACTTTAGTTAGTTCTTGTAGGGATGAATTCTCGATATATTCATATGCTTATTATGCTAAAAGATACTAGATGTGGCCTAGATACCAAAGCTGGAATAAATAAGGTTCTAGGCTGAAATGGGAGAGGGAGGTTCCAGCAGCAACGACAGAAGATCAGATGAAGATAATCCCAAGCTCTTGGAGCTTCTTCAAGAGTAGGGATAACAGGCTGGTGGCACAGCCTTTGCTTCTAAGTGCAAGGGATGACTAGGAGCCTAGAAGGGCAATTAACTCTAGAGCAATGAACACCTTAGAAGCAAGAATCTCCCGACTTTAGTCGTGGAGAATGTCAAAATAGCAAGTTTTATCTGCCTTGCCTCTTCCTCAATGTTGCCTATGCAGTATGCTGTATTAACACAACTACTAAGGTGGAATCCATCTATCTATGAGATTATTAGAATAGCAAGCGTAAATGTTATCTTGACAATCCTAGTTATTGTTTATACTCGGCTTGTATTGAATAGCTTCAACTCCTCTTCACTAGGCTTTATCTGTACCCTTAAACGATACTCCATTGTTAATAGCAACGCTTCTCCCCTTATGAAGTTGATAAGCATGTTCTGCTCCCCCTAAAGAACCTCTATTTATTTTGTCTACTTGTTCATACATTCTAATCAAGTGGGAGATATCTCTCAACATAAGCTATAACCCCATTAAGGGTTCTTGCTCCCCTCTAGCTATATCTTTATTCAATTGGGATTATCCTTATTCTATCTTCTTTAACTACTATAAGTTTATGTTCAAACTCTAGATTCATAGAGAGGATCTTTCTTATTATTTTATATATGTAAGGAATGGATAATGGCTTGATCCTTAAGATAACTACACCATATGCCCTAGGAATTGGTCTGTTATTATAGTTAGATCCTCTAACTATATTCCTCATTACCAACTCACCGAAGTCTTTATCAAATGTTATTATGACTGAGTTCTCTTTTGCAGATAATGCTATTATCTCAGTATCTTTTAGCCCTTTACCTGCTACTTCTGTTATATGCAATATCTCTATACCATTCTTATCTCTTAATAACCGTACTATACTTAATGGAACATTCTCATCTGCTATAAATCTCAACTTGTCTGTTCTATTTGTTTCCATAAAGGTATTATGTACTCTTCATAATATAAATAAAATATTAGTACATTTTATTTGACATACTAGAGTAGAGTATTATTACATCTCATTTAATTATTTGTTAATTTGTCCATTTCGCTGGCTATTGCTTATTTGTTTATTAGAACTCATTAGAACTCATTTACTTTATCTATACCTTCCAATCTATCTGATCTCCTATCCTTTTAGAGGTTATCTTGCTACGGTTACTTGGAAGGAATAATGTATACCTTCTCTTCCTTAAGGAGTTCTGCAGCATATGCTAGTGCTTCAAGTATATTCTCCTTGCTTATACCATAGTTCTTTGTTATATCTTCATAACTCCATCCATTTGCTAGCAGTTCAAGTATAAACTCAACAGTTATCCTTGTACCCTTTATTATTGGCTTACCATTACATATATCTGGATCTATAACTATTGGCATATCTAAGAAATAAAAGGTTTTGGTAATATTTATATATTTGGCTAACTCAGCCTGATTTATCTTTGAAGCAGTTTAGGGCATTCCCTCTTGCTATGTATGGTATAGCATGATAAGCAATAGTACCTTATCCTTACTACCCTTGCCTTAACTACTATATTCATGGTGAATAGAGTAGGTTCAAGCAGGTGAGCATATAGATGAGGAGCATATAATCTCATCAAATCAAATATCAAAGGTAAAAAAGGAACTTCAGGTAAATAAGGAGAAAGAGTTTGTATTCTTGTATGAGAGATGATATAAGATGTAATTCTGGTGATAGATACATAGTATTCTTGAATGATAGCAGAGTGCAATGAGCCTATGGTAAACAAGGATAAGATCGCACAGTACTATATCATATATGTACACTCAACTACAAATGGCTCAAGATAATGGATGATGATAACAAGGCTTATGGAGATGAGTTTCCAGAAGGTATAGATGTAGATATGCTGGTAGCAGAGATAAAGGAGTATAAATTGAACAAATAACAAGATTAACCACGAGAGATTCTGTGTATACAAGAGAGTTATTATGTTGTATGCTGTTAACCATCTTCTATATAGTATGATGTATATGCAAAGATTTCATAATCTGAAGTTATAATTTAATTTGTTGATATAATCTTGCTAATGCTATCTATAGTATGTAATGGATGAGTAATGCATCTATAGTGGTATCAACAATCTATTGTAATATATGATTATAGAGATACCATGTATCAAGAGCCACCTGCACCACATGCACAGAAACCAAACTCATCTATCCTACTGTTGCAGAATATGCATGGCTCACCATACTCAACATCTAATGCTCTCTTGCCGTAGATCTTGTAATGGTCATCGTATTGGTATTCGTAATCTACCTGATAGTAGTTATTATCCTTACTCATAAACTGCTAAAATAAAAGATAGTATTTAAATTATTCTATATTGAGGAGGCTCTTGACGTATCTTACGCATCTATCTACATCGTACTCTGTGTAAGTACTAATTATCTGTGCTTCTAGGGAGCCTTCTCCATGAACAGAGAGTACGTAGTTATACCCTCCTGTGTACGTGCTTGCTGTAAGATCCCTTATGTAGTTGAGCACCTTGAGTCTGTTCTTTGCTGGTACATCATGCCTAGTCTTTAGATACTTCTCTATGTATTTTGCAGTCTCTGGATTCTCCAGATCCCTAGTAGTAGGCTGTGTTATCACTAGCCCTCCTGCCAGATCCTGAACAGTCTTTGCTGCATCATGGAAGTTATCTGCAAGGTGGTATTTGCCTATATAGACATACACTGGGTTAGGCACCGCTATACCTACTGGGTAGACTTTATGCTCTACCGCTGCTGCCCTTATGCATGCCCTTATAGTCTCAACATACCTTATCAACTTCACAATCTTGCTCCTAACATGTGGATACTTGCTTATGCCATTGTACTCTGCTATTAGAGCAGCAGCACCTAACAGTTGATCCCCTATTGGAGGTTTGTATGATATAGCTGTGAACCTATGCCATAGTGCGAATAGCCTTGCTAGTGCACCAGCATACTCATACTCCCCAGCAAGGAATATCCTCTCATTAGGCACAAATACATCATCAAATACGGTTAGAGTCTCTTGAGCAGTTGCTTTAACGCTCATAGGATAATCGAACTCCCCCAACTCTTTGGATGCCTGTGCCCTGCTTATTATCTTCACATTCTTATCATTTGCAGGTATTGCAAATGCTACAGCATAATCTCTATCTTCAGCAAGCATATTCCTAGTTGGTAGTACTATTATCTCATTTACTGCTTGGGTACCTGTGGTATGTACTTTCGCACCTCTAACAACTATCCCATCACTCCTCCTCTCAACTATATGCACATAAGCATCTGGATCATCCTGCTCATGTGGTCTCTTACTCCTATCACCCTTCACATCAGTCTGTGCTACAGCCATGGCAAGATCCTCCCTTACACATCTATCATAGAATCTGAGCACGTTCTGATAGTACCTTGTACCATACCTCTTATCAACCTCTGAGCATATACTCATGAGTGCAAAGAGTGCATCAGTACCTATAGCCTGTGCTATATTGAATTGACCATTGCAGTATGCTGTAGTAGCCTCTATCAGTTTAGCCCTTGCAAGAAGGTCATCAGCATTCCTTGGTATGTTGAAGTATGCACTAGCCTCTCCATACTCATCCAACCTCTTAACGAATATATCCTTGACCTTAGGATCATGCTTAGCCTTGTATATCAGTGACCAGTGGTTAACGAATATGCTAAGTACGGGATGGGTTGTAACATCTGTAACCCTTTCACCATTGTAGTATACATTCCTGCCATCTCTAAGGCTGGCAATGAACTCTTCTTGGGTCTTTAATGGCATAATATACCATTATATACCTTAGATTTAATCTTTACTTGCAAAGGGATCAAATAATGATTTATGTTTATTGCTATATCAATTGATTAATCAATCAGAATGTGTTGATGGTGCTGGTGCAGATGATGTTAGAGTAGCACTCTCCTCCTCTTCTTCCTCTTCCTTACCGTTTAGAGCATCACTTATCCCCGCCAGTCTCTTAGCAAACTTCATCTTCTCCTCCAGATTCATGTACCTTGCTATGAGTATCCTCTGTGCTTGAGGTGAACCTGCACCGTGAAGCGATTCACTAAGATAGCCAACGGCATTCCTCCCCATCGTCATATTCTCTATAAGCCTAGCCATCCTTACCCTATGCTCTGGATCAACACCATCCTTAGTTGCAAGGTACTTCATCAGTTTGGGGCCTATCTCTGGATGCTTAAGGTCCTTCTCTGAAGGAAGGGTGGCAACTATACCACCTGTAAGATCTTGAGCAAGCCTTGCCATCTCAAACGTGAACTTTGTAAGATGGTGCTTGCATACATTTGCAAGTATCTCATCGTTGATGTAGTTGCCAGCCTTTGTTGCCCTAGCCTTGTATGATGAGGCTATCCCTGTACCATAGACTATCTCGTTGAGAAATACCATCTCAACAAGCTTCTCTCGAACATGGGATGCATCTAACACACCGTTGTAATCTGCAATAGAAGCAGCAGCACCTATAAGCACATCACCAACCCCTGACTTGCATACATAACTCCTCCTATGGTATGTTGTGAACCTCTCAACCAGTGCTGGTACAAACTCAGTCTCTCCACACATGAAGACATACTTCCATGGTACAAATACATCATCTATTATTATCATAGCCTCTTGCCCAGCATACATTGCATTACCAACATCTATATTGCCATCCATGCTCCTTGTATCACATGACTGCCTACCATACACGAATGTAAGCCCAGGATCATCAACTGGTATTGCACAGGATACAGCATACTCCTTCTCCTCCGGCTTGAGCCTCATCGTTGGCATAACAACTATCCAGTGAGAGTTTATACATCCAGTCTGGTGCATCTTTGCACCCCTTATCACTATACCCTCATCGTTCTGCTTTACTATATGCACAAATACATCTGGATCATCCTGTTCAGATGGGCTCTTACTCCTATCTCCTTTAGGATCAGTCATTGCTCCACCTATGACATAGTTCTCCTCCTGCACATACTTTATAAAGTCTACAAGGCGTTTATGGTACTGGGTACCATACTTCTCATCTATCTCATAAGTAACTGAGTATAGAGCGTTAAGGGCATCCATACCAACGCAGCGCTGGAAGCATGTACCAGTCAACTGACCCAACTTCCTCTGCATCTCATTCTGCTTAACGAGATCATCAGCACTGGTAGTTATATGAAGGAACCTGTTAACCCTCTTCCCTATGAGAGGGGAGTATGCAGTTGCAAGATCTGGCTCCCTAGATGCAAGGTCATACGTCTCTGCAACAGCATTGACCGATGGCCTTATTATTGGATGGTCTACAGGGTTCTCTACAAGCTCTCCAAACAGATATACTTTTATCTTACGCCTCCTTAGACTCTCAATGTACTCCTGCCCATTCCTTATAGTCATGCTCTTCATTACCCTCTACACTATTTAAAAATTATGCATTTACATTCCTCTATATAGAAAGATATAACATGTTAAATGCTATCCCTTCCCATCCGTACTGCTCTTGCTCATATCCAATACCCTCTTCCCTCTAGCAGTTGGTACTATCCTCATCCTCCCCTTAAACTCAACCCTTAACTCCCTTCCTTCGAACATCCTGTCAAGGAATATGGCTAGAGCAGCAACCTCAGAGTGTGGTTGATTGCCTATTGCTATGTTGTAATCACTAACCTCATAAACTACCTTGGGTACCTTCTCTGCACCAACAACAACCATCACATCCCTACCCTCATCCCTGCATCTACTCCTTACCTCCTGTACTATATCATCCACATGTAGCCCATACATGGTTAGATGAACAACTATATTGCCATCCTTCCTCCATGCATTAATGGCATCAAGCCATCTACTCTGCTCACTTCCTATACACTCAACCTCAAAGGAGCCTCCCCAGCGCTCATTAACCTCCTTTATGCCCTCAACTATGCTAGAGTCATCACTTGCTAGGAGCATCTTGCTTGCACCAAATGCCCTTGCTACCAATGCTACATGCATTGTAACCCTGTAATCCCTAACGTATCTATGCCCTATCCTAAGCACTACTATCCTCATCCTGATCCAACCTCAGGATGTTCATAACCTCATCCTCATCATACTCTGTTACTGTATCTGTACCCTCATTGATACGCTCTGCCCCATCCTCCCTCACACCAACCGCCTTGCTGTAACCCTCACCAGCAAACCTCCTTATCATACCAAGGAGCATCTCTATGTTCCTTCCAGTCTTTGCTGATATAGCAACGTATCTAGCCATCCTATCTGTGCTTGTATCATCCCTCAAACTAGAATCCAAGCCAAGGTATCTAGCCTTTGCATACACCTCATCCTCATTGCTAAGCAGATCTATCTTGTTGAAGGCATAGATTATCTTACTCTCTGGCACCTGAAGTTTGTTGAGTATGCTCATACTGCTCTCATACTTCTTCTTCATATTCTCTATAGATTCGCTAGCATCTATAACTAGTATGACTAGATCTGAGAAGGTCAACTCCTCAAGGGTTGATCTGAACGCTTCTATCATGTATGCTGGTAGTTTGCTTATGAACCCTACAGTATCTGAGAGCAGATACTTGCTACCATCTATGCTTATAGCCCTAGTATAGGTTGAGAGTGTTGTGAACATGCCTCTCCCAGCCTCATGCTGCTCACTTGTTAGTGTATTGAAGAGCGTTGTCTTGCCTGCAGATGTGTATCCAGCAAGGGAGATGGTTACTAGCCCTTCCCTGCTCCTCTGCCTCCTATACAGTGCTCTTCTCTTTGCAACAGACTCTAACTTGCTCTTAAGTGTAGAGATCCTCCTCTTCACATCCCTGTAGTAATCATCAACCTCATATCTCCCAAGCCCGTAGAACCCTGGTTGCTCGCCCTTCTTTGCTAGCCTAACCTTCTCCCTTGCCCTAGCCATCTCATACCTGAGCTGTGCAAGTTTGACCTGTATCCTTGACTCAGCAGTGCTTGCCCTTCTCTCGAATATGTTGAGTATCAACCTTTCCCTATCTATTATCTCAACCTTAAGAGTACTTGCAAGGTTGTACTCCTGTGTAGGCTTGAGAACCTCATCAAATATAACAGCATCTGGTTTTAACGAGTCTACAATACTCTTAACCTCCATCAACTTACCAGAGCCTATACCATACTTTGATTTTGTT
>BEHG01000044.1 GCA_002898655.1 archaeon HR04 | reverse complement strand
TAAGATGGGCGAAGCAGATATGCCTGTAGCATATCTACCAAACCTAAAGCAGATCTCACTGCTCCAGTTGGATGGCAAGTTGACAGCAGATGAGTATAGGGAGTGCCTTAACCTAGCTATAAATGGATGTATGCAGGTATACAACATGCAGAGGGAAGCACTGATGAAGAAGTACTTCAGTACAGCAGATAAGGGAGGAGAGGATGATGAGGTGGAGTGAGTAGGAGGGAGGTTAATAGGGATGAGTGTTAAGAAGACTACTACCATAGTAGAGCAGCTAAGGAGGGCACAGATGAGTGAACTCCTTGCAATGGGCAAGAGGCTTGATGGAAGAGGAGTGAAGGATTACAGGGAGTTGAGGATAGATGTTGGGTTAATAAAGAAGGCCAATGGTTCTGCCCTTGTCTCTCTTGGCAATACACAGGTTATAGCAGGCATAAAGGTTGAGGTTGATGAACCCTTCCCAGATATGCCAGATAAAGGGCTATTCATATGCAATGCTGAGGTTCTACCATTGGCATCACCATACGCAGAGCCAGGACCTCCAGATGAGGATGCAATAGAACTTGCTAGGGTTGTTGATAGAGGGATAAGAGAGTCAGAGATGATAGCATTAGACAAACTCGTGCTTATAAGTGGGAAGAAGGTCTATGCTGTATTTGCTGATGTTAGCGTACTCAACTCAGATGGCAACCTATTCGATGCAACGTCATATGCTGTAGTAGCAGCACTACTTACAGCAAGGATACCAAAGTATGATGTGCAGGATGATAGGCTGGTTAAGAGTGAGGAGACCATACCTCTACCAATAAACACCATACCAGTATCTGTTACTATGGCAAAGATAGGGAATAACATAATAGTTGATCCAACTGCTGAGGAAGAGGCATGCATGGATGCTAGGATAACAATGGCTACAGATGAGCATGGAAGGGTATGTGCAATCCAGAAAGGAGGTAGCGGTACATTCTCACTAGAGCAGTTGAGCGAGGTGGCAACTCTAGCAGTAAGCATAGGGAGAGAGATGAGGGAGAAGATAAGTAATGTTGCTTCAAGAGCAAGAGAACAGGTGCAGGAGCAGGAGAAATAATATAAGTATGGTTAAGATAGAAGAGTGAGTGAGTGGTATGAAGGGTAAGAGCGAGAGTTTGAAGGGTTTAGGTGCAAAGTATGGTGCAACGTTAAGGAGGAGGTATACCAAGATCTACTTGATGCTAAAGAAGAGGCGTAACTGTCCAATGTGTGGCTCGATAAGGTTCAAGCGTGAGGCGATAGGGATATGGAAGTGCAGCAAGTGTAACTACAAGGTTGCTGGAGGAGCGTATGATCTCTAGTGTTGATGCTACAGTAGAGGTAGAGGATGATAGGAGCAGTGGGAGGGATAGGGATAGAGGGAGTAGTAGCATAGTAAGATCTATCTATATTGCACTTGAACCTGAATGTAGAGCAAACAGTAAGGGCAAGGATGAAGGTGTTGAGACTAGCATAATGCTTGAGGATTCAAGAGTTAGGGTGATGATACATGCAAAGGATGTATCAACTATTAGGGCTGTACTAAACTCATACCTAAGGTTTATAGATGCTGCGTATAGATCGCTAGCAGCTACCAAGCAGTAGAGAGTTTATTTTAGGAGCATTAGCATACACACCATCATCCTATATGAATTTATTTCAGTTCTGTATATGCTCTAGCATGAGCGAGCAAGAACTACCACCGTGGTTGAGGGAGCAACTTGCAAGGCTGAACCAGCTACAGCAGAACCTACAGGCTATACTGATGCAGAAGCAGCAGTTAGAGATAGAATCTGTTGAGATAGACAAGGCAATAGAGGAGTTGAAGAAGGCTGGAGTGGATGATGCTGTGTACAAGAGTGCTGGACCAGTACTGATAAGGGGTAAGAGGGATGATGTGCTCAAGGAGTTGGAGGAGAAGAAGGAACTGCTCAGCACTAGGATAATGGTGCTCAGCAAGCAGGAGAGCAGATTGAAGGAGAACCTTAAGGATGTGCAGAGCAGGATAGATGAGATGATAAGGGGGCAGAGTACAGGTGCTAGGGCTGAATGAATAAGACTAACTGCTTAACCAGCAGCAGTAGTAGTAACAGCAATAGCAATCTAATTAATCTAATATCTATCCATATATCTTGCTAGGATTGAAAGTATGTTGGGTACACTAATATTATTAGTTTATAAAGCATAATCATGCTATTACTATAAGAGTAGGCTGGATTTGATGATGATGATGAGGAGGAGGATAAGACATCTATGTATAATTACTCATAGGCTTGCTGATGTTGATGCCTACTGCTCAGCCTATGCTCTATCATCGCTCTTCAAGAAGTATGCTAGGGATATAACTGTTGTATTTCCAGCAGGATTGAATGCTATAGCAAGTAAGGTTATGCAGCATCTCTCCTTGGATGTAAATGCTGTGATTATTGATGAAGGGAAGGATGATGATAACTATAGTGATAGGAAGGGTAGTAATAGTTGTGATGGTATTAGTAGTAATAAGGATGGCAATAATAATAATGGTGATAATTCAAGAGATGTAGCAACTGTTGTTAATATGTTGGAGCATTATGATAAGGATGATCTGATACTTATAGTTGATACCAATAATCCTGTTATGCTAGCAGGTGTATCTGAAGGAGTAGCAAAGAGCAAGGCTAGAAAGATTGTGATAGACCATCATCCTATAGCAGGAGATGCATCAGTTCTAGGTATCGATGAGATGCGTGTTGATGTTGATGCTTCCTCAACATGTGAGATGGTCTATAGACTCTTCAAGGAGTTGAGGAAGAGGTTGAGCAAGGAGGTTGCTATGGCACTACTCCTAGGGGTACTAACAGATACACAGAACCTAGCAATAGCAAAATGCAGCACAGTACCCATGCTAGCAGATATGTGCAGGTTTGCATCACTTGAGGAGTGCAGAAGCATACTAGCAGTAGAGAGGGATTACTCTGAGAGAGTTGCAAGGTTGAAGGCAGCACAGAGGTGCAGACTCTACAGGGTTAAGATTGGCAATAGTGCAGATGCTAATAGTAGTAACCAATCCATCATTATAATTGCAGTATCCAAGGTTGGTTCCCATCATGCATCTGCAGCAAAGGCACTTGTTGATCTTGGAGCAGATCTATCTATAGTTGTTAGCAGCGAAGGTTCCATAGCAAAGGCAAGTCTAAGATCAACCCAGAGCTTCTATGCAAGAACCAGACTCCATCTAGGCACTGATATACTTGCAAGGATTAGCAGTGCTGGAGGTGGGCACTCCACAGCAGCATCCATAGCATTGGAGATGGATGAGGATGGACTGATCAGAAGCATACTACAAGTTATCAAGGAGAGGCTTGGAAGGCTTGATGCACTATGTTAACATTTGTATACCATTAATGATGATAGCATAGCAATGTGATAAATGCAATGAGAGGGAGAAGAGGATGAGCAGCAATAAGAAGGCTAGGTTAAGGATAGTAGTTGATGAGAGGGAGAAGAGGAGCATGGTGCCAGATGCACTGAAGGAGTTGGGCGCTAATGTTGAGTATGCAGTATTGGATGTTGGAGATTATTTGGTTTATGGAGACTGCTGTATTGAACGTAAGAGTGTTGATGACCTCCTCAACTCCATATATGATGCTAGGTTATTCGTACAGGTGGATGAGATGCTCAAGCACTACTCAAGGTCAGTAGTTATAGTCGAGGGTTCATCAGAAGATATAGAAGGTGTGGATAAGCCAAACGTGCTATATGGTGCTTTGGCATCGCTAGCAGTTGAGTATAGAGTGCCACTTGTATACACTCCATCCTATCTACATACAGCACTTGCCATAGTTGCATTGGCAAAGCACTGTAGTAGCAAGGATGATGCGTATAGAGAGCCTCTGCTTAAGAGGATAAGGAAGAGCAAGGATGGATTGCTAAGGGAGCAGCAGTTAAGCATCATAGCATCTCTTCCAGGAATAGGGAGTAGGTTAGCATCAAGGCTGCTTGAGAGGTTTGGATCCCCAATAAACATATTCAATGCCTCTACAGCAGATCTAGCAAGGGTTGAGGGTATAGGATATGCCAAGGCAAGAAAGATAAGATATGCTCTTGATACCAGCCTTAGCATCAAGTTTACTGGACATAATTTGCTTGATGATTACACAGATGCTACAGGTGTAAGGAATGGATGATGAATAGGTGGATGAGTTAGTTAGTTAGTTAGTGCGTATTATCGCTATCTAACTTTCATTTATTCGCCCTTCCTTCCTCTCTCCTTCCCTTCCTTCCTCCCTTTTCTTTTGCTCCTCCTTCTCCCTCCAACTGCTCACCAGTCTAGACCTAA
Source organism: archaeon HR04 (assembly GCA_002898655.1). GTDB lineage: Archaea > Thermoproteota > Nitrososphaeria > Nitrososphaerales > Nitrosocaldaceae > Nitrosocaldus. Next base: position 5,038 of record BEHG01000044.1, on the reverse strand, counting down.
GTTTGTTTCCACATACTCTGCATACCTTACTTGCATCGTTGTAAGTTATTCTACAAACCTTACAGTATCTAACCCACTTGCCAGGATATCTTATGCCTCTACTCGTTGTGTAGGATATGCTTAATCCCATAACCATTGCTACATTCGCTATACCATAATCATCACTAGCTATTGTAACCTCATATGATTGTTGGAGCATCAATGCCAATGCTATTATTGAGATATCTGCATCAGATAGATCGTACTCTCCTATCTTCTCTGCATATGCTCTAACCTCTTCTATATACTCTTGCTTAGGATCAGCAACTATGAGCTTACCTGTATTTACTAGAAGGTCCATAGCATCTATACTCTGCTTTATATGCCTAACCTCATTTAGGACAGAAGATGTAGTGTAATATTGAATTGATGGATGGGAGAATGAGGATAATGGTATACCAGCATAGAATGCAGTTGCATCCAATACTATAACTTTCTTCTTTATCATTAATGTTAAGAACCAATCTATCTTATTATTATTACTGTTTGTTATGTTGTATCCTATTATATATTTGCAAGTTGCCTTAGTCCTCTAGGCTCAAACCTGATGAAGAGTGCATCATGCTCATACCTTCCTATACTTATAACCTGATCCTGCCTCACATCATACACTACCTGCCCATCTATGACAACCTTGGCATCCATGTTGCTCCTAACCTCAACATCAGTAACAGGGATGACTATGCTTGGCATCCTATTTATTGGTGCTATAGGGGTTATCATCATAGCCTCTAACCCTTCATACACTATTGAACCTCCAAAGGATAATGAGTGTCCAGTTGAACCTGTTGGTGTTGAGACTATCAGTCCATCCATCCTATATGCTACTTCTGTACCTAATAGCCTCATCCTATAAGTTGGTGTCCTTGTAAGGCTATCCCTTATTATAAGCATCTCATTTAGTGCTGGCTGTAGTTCTCTACCATCAACACTTGCCATTATGCGCATCCTCCTCTCTACATAGAATGAGTCTGAGAATAGCCTATGTATAGCATGCTCTATATCAGACCTCTCTGCAGTAACCTCTGCAAGCATACCCTTGCTTGTAGGTAACTTTATTGCAAGTACTGGTACATGCTTTGTTGATAACCATCTAACAGTTCTAAGTACTGTACCATCCCCTCCTATTGCTACAGCCAGATCTATATCAAGATCCTTGATCATACTCTCATCAACCTCTCTTGCACCTTCAACCTTAATGGGGTTAACAGTGTAGATACTACAACCTTTATCATGTATCATACCCCCTATGCTTGATGCAAGTTCTGATGCCCTTGAGCTACCATACCTTGCTGTTATCAACACACTCCTTATCTGCACACATCCTCTTCCTTCAATAGAAGATAAAAACTATGCCTTACACTTATATAGAATTATGCTTACATCCCCTTGCTATGGGTGATGTTCTGAAGAGTGGGCAGTTCTTCATTGTGTATGATGCTGATGGTGCATTTGTGCTAGAGGATAAGACAAAGAGGAACCTTACAGTGCTTGAGGTATCTAGAGATGATAGGTACGGTGTTGATGCAGAGAAGGGCATAATATATGATGCAGATGGGAGAGGGCATAAGGTGAGTATAAGATGGTACTTCCCAAAGGATAGGTTCAGGCTTGATGATGTGCTTGATGTAGCAAAGGGCATAGAGGAGTTCTATAGAAGGCTGAGAGAAGAGACATGTCCTGATTGATCGTGTTATTCTTATCTTCATCTTATACATAATATATGATGGTTTATACATGCATTCTCCCTATAGATCAGTGCATCATCTGTCCAGATGCTATTAGCATTATATTGATAATGATTATGAGTATAACTGCAATCACACCTGCTAGCCTTGTATAATATGTTACAATACCCATCCTTGATACCAGCACTACTAATGGTATCACTACAAATGGTAGGAGTAGTGATAGTACTACCTGTGAGTAAACAAGTATATCTATACTCTTCATCCCTATGGATAAGGCTATAAACAATGGTACCATGTTGATCATCCTTACAACCAATCTTACCTTCCACTGTGCTATACCCTTACCCCTTATGCTCTCAACTACCTTCTGCCCTGTAACCACACTTACTAGAGATGATGATATGCCAGATGCTAGCACTGCTATACCAAATGCATGTGCAGCAAGTGAACCATAGAGTGGGATGAGCGTATTGTATGCTTCAGTCATATCCACAACCTCTATACCCTTTGTGTAGAATGCACCATATGCTGCTATCTGCAATGATGCATTTATCATAGCTGCTACTGCTAGATACACTATGGTCTCCCTTGTATGCCTCTTGACCTTCTCCCTCATCCCATTCCACCTCTCAGCAGTAAGATATCCATGGAGGATGAGGGCATGGGGCATCACAGTTGCACCAAGTATGCTTGCTGCTAAGAACACCTTCCCTTCATCGAGCGTTATGCTTACACTCTTCTCAAGCACTACACTAGGTTCTGGAGCAATTATGTAGAGTTGCACAACGTAACTTAACCCTATTATAACTACAAGCAAGCCTATCAGGAGTTCAAGCCTACCTCTCTTCTCAGATGCTAAAAGGAGTATAAGTACATCAAGTACTGCTAAACCTGCTGCTATATGCAATGGTATGGCAAAGAGTAGATGGAGCCCCAATGCTATGCCCATGAACTCAGCCATATCAGTTGCTATAATAACTGCAATCAAGGGTATGGAGTATGCTACCCTAGCATATCTACTGCTTAACCTAGATAGGGTTAGATCAACCAACGATCTACCAGCAACTATTCCAAGCTTTCCAGAGAGGTACTGTAGCAGCATAGCTACTGCGCTTGCCATCCATACAACCCATAGCAGATCCAACCCATGGAGAGAGCCAGAGGCTATGTTACTCCCAAAGTTCCCAGGATCCATATACGCTACGCTAACGATGGTAGCAGGACCAAAGAGCCTTAGCAAGCGTAGCAGCCTCACATATGATGGTAATAATTTAGACTATTTTAACTTTTTTAGATTAAACTAACTTATATGATATAAAGGTTTTTAGGTGAGTATATTGCAGTTAATACAATGTCCTCGCTACTAGAAGATAAGGTGTATGCTGTACTCTCAGAGACAACTAAGCGTGGCGTATATCCTCTTCATGGATACAAGTATGGTCTATACAGGATACCAGTGGATCTAACGAGCAAGGAGGATATACAGAGCGTTGTATCATCCCTTAGCAGTATCTTCAAGGTTGATGTTTATGCTGACAGGATCTACGTTACGTACAGGTGGAAGGAGCGGGATGTAACGCCTGTAAAGCCAGAGGAGTGGAAGGAGGTTGAGTTGGAGGTTACCGTTGAGATAGTTACTGGTGAGGTCATCGATATAATATATCAGGTTAAGCCACTTGACTACTTCCCAGATGCTTACTGGGTAAAGAATTACAGGGTAAAGGCAGATAACAATGCAAAGATGGTTATAGATACCATACTGAGGAGCACTATCATAGGGGAGAAGTTGGTTAAGGACTGGGTGAAGAGGTACAAGATGGATGAGCAGACTGCTAGGATGAGGCTTGAGGGTCTTACTCCATTGGCAAGATCGATGGAGGTTGCACCTGTAGCAGTTCAGCAGACAGTGCAGCAGGTTGCAGCAGCAGCACAGCAAGTACAACAACAGCAGACAGCAGCACAGGTGCAAGCAAAACCAACTGCAAAGCCTACTGCTTCAACTACAGCAGGAGCAGGAGCAGGAACGGGAGCGGGAGGAGCACATGCAGGAAAGGGTATAGATCCAAACTTCACCAAGAATAGGCAGGTTGCTGGTGAGCATGCTGGTCATGCTGTATGGGGTCCCGTGAACCCTCCACAACTGCTAGGCATACATGGTACTTATGTTGCTGTTGACTTTGATATATGCGTTGCAGATGGTGCATGCATTGAGGCATGCCCTGTCAATGTGTATGAGTGGTTTGAGACACCTGGACATCCAGCATCTGAGAAGAAGGCAGATCCTGCAAGGGAGACTGACTGCATATTCTGCCTTGCATGCGAGACTGTATGCCCTCCAATGGCAATAAAGATAACCAAGAGATCTTAAATCATGGTCTATACAGATGATTTTTATCAATTAACATTATAAATATAGGTTATCTTTTCCCCAATCTCTTTAATAATTTTTGGAGTATTACTTATATTGTTATTCCACATGAGCATTAGGCGTGATAGAATACCTTGCATATGTGGTATTTGTTACTGTTTCGTGGATTATGAGTATCTATGGTTTCAACTTCTACTACCTATTCTTCCGTTCACTTAAGAATAAGAATGGTAAACAGTTGATAATTAAGAATAATGGTAGTAATGGTTACAATGGTGATTGCAATAGTAATGGAGATGGAAAAGGCAATGAAGTGGTATTAAACCAAGGGATATTAAACCACAACTACAACTACGACCTAAACCCTCCCTACGTAACTATACAACTACCAATCTACAATGAGAAGTACGTTGCTGAGAGGCTCATAAAGGCAGTATGCAAGATGGACTATCCCAAGGATAGAATGCAGATACAGGTTCTTGATGACTCTACAGATGAGACTAGAGAGATATGCGCTGAGCTTGTAGAGTACTACAAAGCAAGAGGGTATAGGATAGAGCATATATGGAGGAGGAATAGGGCAGGTTACAAAGCAGGTGCGCTCAAGGAAGGGTTGAAGAAGGCAGATGGTGAGTTCATAGCAATATTCGATGCTGATTTTGTGCCTCCTCCATGGTTCCTAAAGCGTGTAATACCATACTTTGCTGACAAGAGGATTGGGTTGGTGCAGTGCAGATGGGGGCATCTTAATGAGGATTACTCTACACTAACACAAGCACAGGCATTGAGCCTTGACTTCCACTTCACTGTTGAGCAGAAGGCTAAGAGCCTAACACACCTATTCATGAACTTCAATGGTACAGCAGGGGTGTGGAGGAGATCATGTATAGATGATAGTGGGGGATGGCATGTTGGCACGCTCGTAGAGGATCTTGATCTA
>BEHG01000043.1 GCA_002898655.1 archaeon HR04 | reverse complement strand
TGTTAAGCAAGGGATGATAGTTGCAAGCAAGAGCAATAGAGTGCTAAGGATAGGCTCAACGGTTAGGGCAAGGATAACTGCTGTTAGCCTAAAAGGAGGAACCATGGGCAAGATAGGTGTAACGTGTAGGCAACCATTCCTTGGTGCTGAGGAGTGGATAATGGAGGATGTTAAGAAGGCTAAGCAGCAGAAGGCAAAGGTTGAGGAGGCGAAGCAGTGATGAAGGAGTATGCATGTAGAAGGTGCAAGGCAATAACAACAGGGAAGGTATGCCCTGTATGCAAGTCTGCAGACCTCTCTGCAGATTGGTATGGTCTAGTGTTAGTAGTGAACCCTGAAGAGTCTAGGATAGCAAGGCTTCTCAACATAACGCAGAAGGGCAAGTATGCTATGAAGGTAACTTAGATGTGCTAGATAACTAACTAACTAAAATTTATGAATCATCATTTTTTAATAATGAAGTGATAGGCTACATGCTAAATGAAGGGAAGATGGATAGTAGTAGTAGTAGCTTGTTAGCAAAACTAAGAGGATTCATAGAAGAGGATGTAGGCAGTGGAGATGTAACAAGCATCATAGTTGATGATAGGCTAGTAGAGGCAGAGATAATATGCAAGGAGCATGCAGTGATAGCAGGGATAGAAGAGGCAGTAGCACTCTTCAACCTTTTAAACTGTAATGCTGAGACCATGGTTAGGGATGGTAGCGTTGTTGAGCCAGATACTGTAATAATGCATATCCATGGTAATGCTAGAGCAGTACTTGCTGTAGAGCGTACAGCACTGAACCTGCTTATGCGTATGAGTGGGATAGCAACATATACAAGGAAGTATGTTGAGATGGCAAAGAGCGTTAACCCAAATGTGAAGATAGCATCTACAAGGAAGACCGCACCAGGGTTAAGACTCCTCGATAAGAAGGCAGTTGCTCTGGGAGGAGGTTATATGCATAGGCTAGGCTTGTATGATATGGTACTCATAAAGGATAACCATATAGCGCTTATAGGCTCTGTAGCCAAGGCTGTAAGGCTTGCAAAGGAGTTGCACAATAGCAGGTATAGAATAGAGGTTGAGGTTAGATCTCTTGAAGAGGCTATAGAAGCGGTTGAGAATGGTGCAGATGTTATAATGCTTGATAACCTTGGTGTTGATGATGTAGCAAAGATAGTAGAGGAGTTGAAGGGTAGAGGGTTAAGGGATAAGGTTATGATAGAGGTATCTGGAGGTATAAATGAGGAGAACATAATTGATTATGCTAGGCTTGATGTTGATATGATCTCCATAGGGAGGATAACACATTCAGCAAAGGCTATAGATATGAGCCTTGAGATTTTAATATAATGCTAGAAGTATTTAATGGATATATTATAATAATCCTGTAGGGAAGATACTATCCATTTTTTTGATAAAGAAGGATATACAGTTATATAATACCTATGTTTAAACTAAATATGGCTGTAAGATATAAGGTAAGTTATATAGCAATAGGTGTCTTAACAGCAGTAATGCTACTGGCATCAAATAATGTATATGCAGCAGCGGATGTTGTCATGAATGTAGGAGAGAGTAAGTGGGTGTCATTGGGTCGAGGTGCTTACGAACCGAAATCGGAGAATCCAGACATTGTTACAATAGACGGGCAGAGAACTCACGAGGGTGCACTTGAAGTGAAACTCACATGCCATAAGGCCGGAGGTACTGTAATAACCTATAAATCTATCTTTGAGCCTACGAGTAAATTACTAACCCTAACAGTACATTGTAGCCCCATGGTTATACCAGAGACGCCTATAGGACTGATATCATTAGTAGGTAGTTCATTGGGAGCATTATACATATTTAAGAAGAGACTACATACAATTAACAATAATATCTAACAGCCAACACATTTATTTTTCAACAACAACAATACTCTACATTAAGCTTGCTCTTTAATTAACTAAGTAATGGCAAGCATCCTCTCTATTGCTCTCCTTGCCTTAACTGCTACATCCTCTGGAACCTTAACCTCATACACCATATCCCTTAACGATCTATACACCTTCTCTAGCGTTATCAACTTCATGTACTTGCATACAGCATCACTGCTTATAGGGATGAACTCCTTATCAGGATTCTCCTTCTTCATCCTGTACAATATCCCAACCTCTGTAGCAACTATAAGCCTCTTTGCACTACTCTGCTTTGCATACCTCATCATCCCTTCTGTTGATAGGAACTTCACATTGCATGATATGCCATTGTCATGACCATTACCGTTAACTACACATCCATTGCCATTTCCATTGCCATTACCAAAGTAGTATACCATAGAGGTTGTGCATCCACACTCTGGGTGGATCAGGAACTCAGCATCCCTATACGTCTTGAGCATCTCAAGCACTAGGGATGGTCTTATCCCAGCATGTACATGGCACTCCCCAGGCCATATGTAGATGTTCTTCCTCTTTGTAACCTCTGCAACATATGCGCCTAGGAACATATCTGGCAGGAATAGCACTGGTCTATCCTCTGGTATGCTCTTAACAACCTTAACAGCATTACTTGATGTGCAGCAGTAATCGCACTCAGCCTTCACATCTGCACTTGTATTTATGTAGCATACAGTTACAGCATCTGGATGCTCATTCTTCCATGCCCTCAACTGCTCAACGGTTATTGTTGAGGCTAGGGAGCATCCAGCCTCAAGATCTGGTATTAGCACTCTCTTATCTGGGCATATTATTGATGCTGTCTCAGCCATGAAGTGCACACCACAGAAGACTATAACCCTTGCATCGGTACTTGCTGCCTTCTGCGATAATGCTAGAGAGTCGCCTATAAAGTCAGCAACATCCTGCACCTCTGGCAGTTGGTAGTTGTGTGCAAGTATCACAGCATCCCTCTCCCTCTTCAGCCTTGCTATCTCTTGCTTAAGTTGATCGATCCCTACTCCATCCATTCCATGATCATCTCACCACATTTCTATTTAAGTGGATACAATAGATGCACCAATTGCATTTATAGATGCAGATCAAAGCAAAATTTGCCATCTTGGTTGTATCATGTACCAATGCTTACCCTACCATTGCATGCTCTACTCAAGCACTCTATTGCAGATAGCACTGCTAGATAACTTGTCTTTGGGTTGCTAGGGCTTGGAACATTGCTTACCTTGAAGTAGAGTTCACCAAACTCACCTCTAGCATATATCTCATGTATGTTCCTCCTTGCTCTAGGATCTGCAACTATCTTAACCTTGGTCTTATCAGCCCCTACTCCTGCTATGCTAAGGATTGCAGCAACGTTAACATTTGCAGGGAAGAGCCTAACAGCCTCCCTTGCATAACCATTGTATATAACCCTTGCCTTCTTCAACCCATTCAAGTTCACCCTATGCTCCTTGAAGAATGGTGCACCAATCAATGCTTTTGGATGCTTTGTGGTTGTTAGAGTAACCTCCTTGAGCATATGCTTAACACTCCTTATCGCATCTATCCCTGCTATTGCACCAGTTGGTAGATAAAGTCTCCTACCATGCCTCTCAAGTAATGAACACAACTCAGCATAGAATACATCATCAAGGAGTGCTCCAACACTCATGAGCATGATATCATTGCCATGTTCAACTATGCTCCTTGCATAATCCTTGACTGCCTGCTGTGAAGCCGCCTCAACTATGAGTTCTGTATCATATGCAAGTAAAGCCTCTATGCTATCTGCTATCATTGGTTTCTTGTTTAGCCTACTTACCAATGTATATGCTCTCTCCCTGCACGCATCATAAACAGCAACCAACTCAGCATTTACCCTGCTAGAGTCTATTGCAACTGCTATCTCAGAGCCTATCGCACCACAGCCTATCAGTCCAACCCTCCTCTTCTTCTCCCTCTTCATACCTTCCATAATCCTAGTTACTACTCATCATTAATATAGATAGGGTTAATAATATAGTTAGTTAGGTAGGTAGGTAAGGAAGGTAAGGTGATCATCGATGGATCTTCAGATGCTTGCACTCTGGTCCATAATAACCATAACGTTCATGGTAGTTACTGGCTTTGTATACTCAAGGGTTATGAAGGGCAAGGTTGATGAGCATGTGTATGAATCATGAGGCTCCATGTTGAGAAGAGGGCAATAAGGGCACTTGGAGTAGCGGAGAGCTTCAGGAAGAGTAGTATTAAGGCTGTGCTTGCTGGGGTTGTTATGCGAAGCGATCTTGTTGTAGATGGAGTAGCATACTCTACCACAACTGTTAGGGGAGATGATGCAACTGATGCTGTTATAGAACTTTACAGGGCACTTGATAGGAATGATATAAACGTGATAATGCTTGGAGGGGTTGTGATAAGCATGTACAACATAATAGATCTTGATAGATTGTATTCAACATTATCCCTGCCTATAATAGGCGTTACATTTGAGGAGTCTGAGGGGTTGGAGGAGCATATAATGCGTGTATTTCAGGGCGAGAAGGCTGAGATGAAGTTAGAAGCGTATAGGAGGCTAGGGTCAAGGGAGAGGGTTATGCTCAAGACTGGGCATGATGTGTATCTTAGGTGTGCTGGCACGAATATCAGGGTTGCAAGACGGGCATTGAACAAGTTCCTACTTCAGGGTTCAGTGCCAGAGCCTATAAGGGTTGCAAGGCTACTTGCTAGAGCAGTGCTAAAGTATGCTAGTTCTACTAGTAATGATAAGAATAGTACCATTCAACCAGTCTAGTTCAGGTATACACCAGCATACTTCTTTGCTCCATCCCTTATGAGCCTCAGCACATACCATGTACCTAACTTACCAAATGCATTTGCTACCATCCTTGCAACTGGGCTGAAGTGTAACGTGCCATAAGCCATCCATCTTGCCACTGTCTTTGCGTTAAGGTGCCAGCATCTGAAGTACAGTTCCCATTGTGCTCTACTCATCCTCTCTCCTTGAAGGGATCTACTAGGATCATGGTAGTCTGTATAGAACATAGGTGCAACTACAGTTGCCATACCATCCAACTCCTTAACCAACTCTATAGTATCTTTAACATCATCATCCTGCTCCCCTGGAAGACCAATTATGAGTGTGTTTGCAACGAAAAAGTAGTTCTCATTGAGCAGCCTTATCCCTTCCCTAACTAGCCATGGCCACTCCTCTGGCGTGAATGGCTTTACCTTGTATGGCATATGCCTCCTTATTAGCGCTGGGGATGCGGTCTCTAGCCCTATCTGCACACCAGTCCACCTACTAGCATTGAAGTTGTTTATCTCCCTTATCTTTGCTATGCACTCTGGATCTGCCATGGCTGATGAGAATGTAAGATGTATGGCAGCAACGTAGTTAACATTTGGAAGCATCTTAAGTTCACTGAATAGATGCACTATAGCATCCCTGTTTGGTCTCATCTCATTATTATCAAGACCATAAAGGAGTATCTCCTCAGACTGAAGCCATATGCTTGTTATCCCATACCTAAGGTTTACCATAGCCTCTTCCTTGAGCCTCTCAACTGGGAAGTCCCTCTTCATCCTAAGGTTTGGGTCGCAGAAGTCACAGCCTCTACCACATCCTCTCATCGCTTCTATACATCCATTGGTTGTAGGTCCTGGTATGTATGGTATATCCATTATAGTGTTCGTCCTTGTGAATATAACATCTCTAGCCCTTCCCTCAACTATATCCTTGCATATATCTACTATCTTATCATCCACCTCTCCTATAACAACATGATCTATACCATAATCCTCCCTCTCCTTGCTGCTGAATGAGAACTGCCATGCACCAGAGCCTCCAACAACAACCTTGAACCTGTAACCCCTCCTTTCCCTTATATCCTTCAGCCTATAGCATAGGTCTCTGAACGAGATCCTGTTTATTGGGGTCATCTTCCCTTGAGTAAGTGCTGATGGAACAGGCCCAATGCCTCTAGGATCCATCACATTCAACCCTACAATCTCAGTACCTTCTCCTATAGCCTTCTCTATGTGATCTGGATGTGCTATGAATACCTCATCCCTTCTATACTCTTTCAGTAACCCTCCCTCAACCCTCCTCAAGCCCAAGGGTGCAACCATTGCTTCTCCACTAGCCTTATTGAACTCTACACTTGGGCAGAAGATGCTCTTGTATATTAATGGTGGTATCCTCTCAGCAGGAAATGTTGCTATGAAGCCAAAGAGCATGTTATCCCTATAGTGTGACATGAGCGTCCTATCCGCACTAAGCACGATCCTCTTACCCTTCACACTATCTAATCTACATCTATATCTTATAAATATTACAAGGGATAGAGGTGTAAGAATTGTAAACAATCAACCTCTATAGATGATAATTGCTTGATCATAGTTGATTTTTATATGGTGTATGCTTATTACAATCAATTATGTGGTGGACCGGGCGGGATTTGAACCCGCGACCTTTCCCATGCCACGGGAATATCCTACCAGACTAGACGAGTGGCCTGCTGTAGAGTAGTACAGCAACCGGCCCGTTACTTCCTCATCATCAGTTATTCCATGGCCCGATCCAGATAGACTTTGCTATACCTTCTTAATCTTCCTTTCTTTTGGATGGTTCAATATATTTAAATAACCTTCATCCTAAGTTTAGGGGAAAGGAGTTGGTGACAGATAATAGAGGCATAATATCATTCATAAGGCTATACACTGAGGATCTAGGGATATTCAGGATAAAGCCAGTTGAGGGGCAAGTGCCAGACTTTAAGGCAGGGCAGTTCGTTACTCTAGGCTTACCAGTTAAGAGCGAAGGGGGTAAGATAGTTAGGAGAGCATACTCAATAGCCTCGCCTCCAGAGCAGAAGAAGTACTTTGAACTCTACATAAGATGGGTTAGGAAGCCAGTACCTGGGAGGTTCACAACAGAACTCTTTGAGAGGAAGGAAGGGGATGAGATACTCTGGCTAAAGCCTACAGGGCCATTTGGATTAGTGGATAGATGGCCAGATGGAAGGAAGGAGGAGAGGCGTATAGTTATGATTGCAGGAGGTACAGGACTAGCACCATTCATAAGCATGACTCTACACCTAAAGGCTGTTAGGGATAAGAGGGAGATAGTACTGCTGCATGGTGCAAGTTACGTCACAGAACTTGGTTATAAAGAACTGCTAACACAGTTGGAAGAGGAGAGTATAGATGGGAAGGATGGTTCGTGGAGGTTCAGATATAGAGCAAGTATAAGCAGGCCAGATGAGTTCCTGAATAGGAGTTGGGGAGGGCACAAAGGTAGGGTAGAGACATTCCTCAAGAACGATCCTTCTACAGGTAGATCACCACTTGAGGAACTTGTTGGAGAGAAGATAACGCCAGAGAATACAATGTTCTATGTGTGTGGATGGCAGGGCACTGTGGATGGTGTACTCCAGTACCTCAAGCCTCTAGGCTTCATAGAGGAGAAGGAGAGGAACAAGAGGGCTGATAAGACCTTCGATGTAAGGTATGAGTCATATGGTTGATAACTGACTCTTAGTATTAAGAAATTCCGCAAAACTTTTAATTTAATTCCTTGTATTATTACCTAAGGTGAGACGTATGTCTGCACCCATGATAAACTTGGATAGCAAGCATATACTGAACAAGCCAGTAATTACCAGCGATGGTTATATGAGAGGCCATATAGTTGGACAGACTGATAAGGAGTTGGTGTTGATTGAGGGTACATGGAGGGTACGCAGGTACAACATACCCAAGACACTAGTCACCAACTTCGATGGTAGTTACATCTATCTCTCCATACCAGACAAGGAGATGGAGAGGTATAGGGCAAAGTAAGTAATCACTATATGATGATGGTAGAGCATAAACAAAGCAGAAGCAAAGCAAAAGCAAGGTACATAACATAACAACACCTTTATTTTATTATAATAAAATAAATTCATCTCTTTACTCATCTATAATTATCTTCTTAATCATCATCCTCCTCTTTACTCTTCCACTATTCTACTGTATCTAATCTATCCTCCACAAACCTTGCAAGTTCCTTCATGACTCCTTTTATCTGCTGCTCTACCTTATGCTTTATATGGAAGCCGAAGACCCTTGCTAATGGTTCCTTTATCTTTATATCTGCAACAACCATCACCTGTGTACCCTCACTAGCCTCAGTGTAGGTCTCAGTTATCCTACTCCCTTCTAGATAGCCAGAGAGTATCTCAACCTCATGTACTGCTGGAGGATACACTATATGCCTGCTTATCTGCTTTATCGATAGATCATCTATGGTAACCTCCTCCTCAGTCACAGTCATGTTATCACTACTACTCCTTATGCTTATGCTCTTAAAGTATGATGGGAACAACTCTGCAAGATGCTCATAATCAGTAACGGTATTGAATACATCCTTCCTTGATGCCCTTATCAGTGATGATAATGCTAACCTGAACCTATATCCTTCTCTATAGCCTAGTTCAAATGCCCTATCAACAACAAGTATGTATATCCTACCAAAGGTTATCTTATCATCTCCAAGGAGTAGTTGTAGTACTTCATCAACATACTCATCTTCAACCACAAATTCTATCTTTATGGATATTAGAGATCTAGCATCCTCCTCCTTTGTGTGCAGATTAACAAGTTCTGATGATGTAACATGTAGACTCTTGATATGTTCTATAAGGGCTAGACGATCAACAACATGGTGTAGAGAGTCCCTACTCAAGACAATCTCTAACTTCTTCACACTTGCTCTCTTTCTCTTATCATGTAAGGTTATTTAGGTTTATGTGGTCTTTATAAATGCTGAGAGAGGAGGGAGCGTGGCCTAGCATGGAATGGCGCCAGTCTCGGGCACTGGAGGTCGTGGGTTCAAATCCCACCGCTCCCATGCACAGATGTATGCTAATTTGATGGATGATGTAATAACTGTACCAGCATAACAGAGGCATATCTTAGTAGAACCCCTTCTTTCTTCAATACCCTTTTATATCCATGCTCTATGCATTAGAGCAATGAAGCTGGAGGAGTATGGATACGTATGGCTTGATGGTAAGATTGTGGAGTATGAGAATGCAAAGGTTCCATTGATGACCCATGCTCTCCACTATGGCACTAGCGTTATAGAGGGTATAAGGGCATACAAGGCAAAGGATAATCTGTACATCTTCAGGCTTGAGGATCATATAAAGAGGCTCTTCAGATCTGCAAGCATACACTCCATACCGTTAAGGCATTCTGTGAATGATGTGATAGATGGTGTTGTGCAAATGCTAAGGAAGAACGATGTTAGAGACTCTTGCTATATAAGACCTATAGCATTCGTAGGCTTGCATGGCATAGATCTATACGTTAGGGAGGACTCCCCATCACACATAGCCATAGTAGCATTCAAGTTCGATCACTACTTCAACTCAAATGGGATAAGGGCATGCATCTCCTCATGGAGGAGGATAAACGATCTCTCACTCCCTCCATTGGCAAAGGCTGGGGCAAACTACCTC
>BEHG01000042.1 GCA_002898655.1 archaeon HR04 | reverse complement strand
TTATTTATTTATTTATTTATTTATTTATTTATTTATTTATTTATTTATTTATTTATTTATTGTGTATTGCAAGTTAATTAATGTACCTTTACCATCTTTGCTAGATTCCTGTACTCCTTTACTATGTATATGCTTGGCTCAGCAGTAACTGTAACCTTTTCCTTGCTTGCATCCTCTCTAGGCGAGAGTATTATCTTCTCTCCAGGCTTTATCCTTGGTATGAAGTCCTTATAAGTGCCATAATCAACAACAACATTTGTAACATCGTTCCTACCAGTATTTACTATCACTACCCTATACATGAGCATCATATCATCGTTATCCTTGAATGCATCAATCTCCAGTGCATAATCCTTACTTGCCATAGGTATGCTTGTAAGAAATATAGCAAGCATAACTGTACCAACAACAACAGTAGGTACTATATATATCAGTACCATAGAGTAACTATCATACCCACCTATTTAAGTTTAAATCAGATCTGCACAACTCCTATCCTATCTATATATTATCATTGAAATACTCAAAAATATTGATATATAAGGTTATGCAAGGTTAGGCATGGCATTCAAGGTATTCCTAAATGGCTATGGTACTATAGGAAGGAGGGTTGCATATGCTCTAGCAAATGACAGAGATGTAGAGTTCATAGGAGTAGGGAAGTACAGTGTAGATGATAGAGCAAAGGAGGCTAGGGACCAAGGCTTCAAGATCTTCGTGCCAGAGGCAAAGGTTGATGAGTTCAAGAGCAAGGGTTATGCAGTAGAGGGGAGCATAAAGGATGCTATAACTGCTAGTGATCTAATAGTTGATGCATCCAAGGATGGACTTGGGTATGAGAATAAGATCAACTACTATCTACCATTGAACAAGCCAGCGATATTCCAGGGAGGGGAGGATAGGTATGGTGAGCATAGCGTTGCTGATATCATACACAACTCAAGGGTGAACTATGAGCAGGTTTATGGGAAGAGGTATGTTATACAGGGCAGTTGCAATGTAACCGGCTTGGGTAGGATAATGCAGCCATTGATAGAGCGTTATGGCGATGAGATAGTAAGGTTTGATGCTACATTGATAAGGAGATGGGCTGATCTTGAGGATAAGAAGGAGGTAAAGGACTCTATAGAGTGGGATAGGGACCCTCACCATCAGAAGGATGTAGCTGACTTCATAAGAAGTCATGCCCTTTACGTTGATGTGTACAAGGTACCAAGCAGGATGATGCATCTACACCAGTTGTATGTTAGGTTCAAACATGAGTGCCCAAGCAAGGATTCCATACTTGATGTGTTTGAGAAGGAGTGGGGTGTAGCGCTACTAAGCAATGCTAAAGGTACTGCAGATGTAAGGAAGAAGGCATTAGAACTTGGATTCCCATTTGGAGATACATGCATGGTCCATATACACAGTGATGTGCTCAAGGTACAGGGGGATATACTGAAGATAACCTACTCTGATGATCAGACTGGGATAGTTGCACCAGAGAATCATATGCTAATGCAGGCTATGCTATTCAGGAGGAGCAAGAGGGAAGCACTTGAGAGGACTGAGCGTATATTCAGGCTTAATGAGAGGAAGAAGGCTCTAGCAAGTGAGTTTGGTTGAGCAATAAGAGATTGATCCAAAAATAAAATTCTTATTATTTCTACTATGTATTGTTAGCATTACTCTACATCTATACTCTCCTTACCCCTATTCTCTTGCTCCCTCCTCTTAGCATCACCCTCATCCAACTTCCTCAGTTGTGCTAGAAGGAACTCTCTGTACCTCTCCCTCTCCTGCTGGGTCATCTTATCTATGTTTGCTGCAAGCATAGAGCCTAGAGAGGTTATCCTCTCCAGTATATCCTTTGCAATGAACATGCTTAGTGTGCTGAAGTGCATCATCACATCCAACTGCTTCCTTACTATACCTTGGATCACGTTTACATCTGCTAGAACAGCCTTGCCCTTTCCAGTTATCCTATACCTCCCGTAATCATCCTCCTCTATCAACCCTTCCTGAAGTAACTTGCCTAGCAATGGATATACGAGCCCTGGTGATGGCTTCCATAGGTTGTTGCTCCTCCTTGCTGCTTCCTCCATTATCTCCTTCCCTGTCATGGGGCGCTCATTCAGTAGGCTCAGCACGTAGTACCTTGAGAACCCCTTGGGCACTGCTCCACTTATCCTCTGCAACCATTCTGATATCATATCGCTAGTGATATCGCAATAGATACATATAAGTGTTTTGTTGTGTACAAATGGTTATCTCTATCCTTCAGCATAATAACTTCATGAAGGCAAGGAGTGTCAAGATAGATGTTAGTAGGGTAGAGGAAGGTAAGGGTATGTTCATTGAGGGCGATCTTACCATCTCATCACTTGAGTGCATCGTTGTATTTGCACATGGTTCAGGTAGTTCAAGGTTCAGTCCAAGGAACAGGTTTGTAGCAGGTGTACTTCAGAGTGCTGGGCTGAGCACACTACTGTTAGATCTACTAACCAAGGAGGAGGATGCTATAGACTCTCTAACTGGAAGGTATAGGTTCGATGTTGAGTTGTTAGCCTCAAGGCTTGTTGATTCTGTGATATGGCTTGAAGGAGAGTATATGGGTAGTAGCAGTAGTAGTAACAGTAGTAGTAATCTAAGGATAGGTTACTTTGGCTCAAGCACTGGTGCCGCTGCTGCGCTCATAGCATACGCTAGATATCCAAACAATGTAAGAGCGATAGTCTCAAGGGGAGGTAGGGTTGATCTTGCTGCTCACTACCTTCCAAGCATAAAGGTACCAACACTGCTAATAGTTGGAGGTAGCGATACTCCAGTGCTTAGATTGAATAGAGAGGCTATGGATAGATTCCCTAAGGAGTGTATGGTTAGACTAGAGGTTATATCCAATGCTACACACCTCTTCGAGGAGCAGGGTGCACTTGAACAGGTAGCAGAGAAGGCTAAGGATTGGTTCCTCGAGCATCTGCGATGATGTTAGAGTTGGATGATGCTTTAAATAATAGGCTATTGATGCTATCATCATGAGAGTACTTGATCCAGTATGTGGTATAGAGATGGATGATGATCTTGCCGTTAAAGCAGAGTATGAGGGCAAGGTGTACTACTTCTGCTGTGATGGGTGTAGGAAGATATTCCTCAAGAACCCAAAGAAGTATAGGAAGTAGGTTTGATGAATGAATGGATGGATGGATGGATAGGTAGATGGATGGGTGGGTGGATGGGATGAATAGCATAGATAATAGATTTTTATATGATGGCTCCTAAGGTAAGGACATGACTACTAACATAGTGAACAATGTAGATCTTAGCAAGGTCTCAGCACTCATAGAGCAAGGCAAGAAGGATAGGAGTGCGTTGAGGAAGATCATCAAGCTTGAGGGTGAATGGATACTTGATGGGAGTAAGGGCTTCCAGTTCAGGAGCGAGATGGCTTATGAGAAGGGTAAGCAAGTGTTAGAGATAGATAGCCCAACATGGCTTGGAGGTCAAGGCAATAGACTTGGACCTATGGCATACTGTATAGCAGGGCTAACATCATGCTTCATAGCAACATTTGCAAGTGTAGCAGCAAGCAAGGGTATAAGGCTCAAGAGGCTTAGGGTATCATCAAACTGTGTTGTAAACTTTGCAAAGACCCTTGATGTTGCAGATGAGCCAATAACAGAGAGTATAAACTTCGATGTTGATGCAGAGGCTGAGAATGCAGATAAGGCTAGGCTTGAAGAGATCCTCAAACTAGCAAGGGAAAGATGCCCAGCAGTGTATAGCATGGAACATGTAATAAAGGTTAACACAACACTCAGATAATGCAGGAAGAGGCAGAGATAAGGATAAATGTATTGATTGATTATGCAAGATAACTTTTTATTCTAACTTGTTAAAGATGATCATAAGCATGCAGATAAACAGGTTGGAGGTATATGGTACCTCTTTAAGATACTACGATGTTAGCAAGTACTCTTGGATGCCCTATACAGTACGTATAGTGATGGAGAGCATAGCAAGGAACATGGATGGTAAGAGTATAACAGAGGATGATCTTAACACTATAATTGGATGGGAGCCCAATAATGCTGTAGAGGTACCATTCAAACCTGCTAGAGTTATAATGCAGGATTACACTGGTGTACCTGCACTCGTTGATCTAGCACTTATGAGGGAGATATTTGCAGAGCATGGTCTAGATCCTAAGATCATCAACCCATTGGTGCCTGTTGATCTTGTTATAGATCATAGTGTGCAGGTTGATCACTGGGCAAGCAGTGATGCTCTAGCACTGAACATGAGGCTTGAGTTGGAGAGGAATAGAGAGAGGTATGAGTTCCTTAAATGGGCTGAGCAAGCATTCAAGAACTTCAGGTTATTCCCCCCAGGCACTGGCATAATCCATCAGGTGAACCTTGAGTACATTGCAAAGGTTGCAATGCTAGACTCTTCTACTATATACTTCGATACATGCCTTGGTATGGACTCTCATACAACGATGATCAATGGTTTAGGGGTATTGGGCTGGGGTGTTGGAGGGATAGAGGCAGAGGCAGCAGTGCTAGGGCAGCCAGTAAGCATAGTGCCAGAGGTTATAGGGGTTAAACTCTACAATCAACCTAGAGAGGGTATTACTGCTACAGATATAGTGCTTACCCTTACAGATGTGCTTAGGAGGCATAACGTTGTTGATAAGTTCCTTGAGTTCTTTGGGGATGGTCTATGCTCACTCTCAGTACCAGATAGGGCTACCATAGCAAACATGGCACCAGAGTATGGTGCAACAGCAGCACTCTTCCCTGTAGATGATGAGACTATAAAGTATCTGAGGCTTACTTGCAGGGATGAGCATCATCTTGATGTAGTAAAGGCATACTATAAGGCGCAAGGGATGTATGGCTCTAGCAATGGTGATCTTCACTACAGCAAGATTATAGAGTTCGATCTGAGCAGTGTTGAGCCTACCATCGCTGGTCCATCCCTCCCATGGGAGAGGAGGACCTTCAAGGATGCATACGATGGTATACTGCAGTTAACCAAGGGCAGGAGTGCTAGTATGCTTGTGAGGGTTGATGGTGAGGATCATACTCTTGCAGATGGTAGCATAGTAATAGCAGCAATAACAAGTTGCACAAATACAAGCAATCCTTACCTTATGGTTGCTGCAGCACTATTAGCAAAGAAGGCTTATGAACTAGGGCTTAGAGTGCCAAGGTATGTAAAACCAAGCCTTGCTCCAGGCTCTAGAGTTGTTGAGTCTTATCTTGCTAGAGCTGGTCTACTCCACTATCTTGAGTTGTTAGGCTTCAACATAGTTGGTTATGGTTGCACAACATGCATAGGGAATAGCGGTCCATTACCTGCTGAGATAAGTGATGCTATAAGGAGGAATGGGTTAGCAGTGGTTGCAGTGTTATCAGGTAACAGGAACTTTGAAGGTAGAATACATCCAGATGTTAGGGCAAACTACCTGATGTCTCCTCCATTGGTGGTTGCTTATGCTCTAGCAGGGAGGATCAAGGATCTAAGCAAGGAGCCATTGGGCTATGCTAAAGATGGCAGTGCAGTTTACCTTAGGGATGTATGGCCATCAAGCAAGGAGGTTGAGGATCTTATGAGTATTATAAGCAAGGATGACTTTGCAAGGTACTCTAACCTTGGCGATCTCATCCCAGAGTGGGGTAGAATAAAGGTAAAGGCATCCAACCTTTATGAGTGGGATGATAGCAATACATTCATAAAGAGACCCCCATTCCTGGATGACTTCGCTATGGCTGCTGATAGGGTTAAGAGTATAAGAGATGCTAGAGCACTACTCATCCTTGGCGATAATGTTACAACAGATCATATATCTCCAGCAGGTCCAATAAGCCCAGACTCTGATGCTGGTAGATACCTAATCTCACTAGGTGTGAATATTGCAAGGCTCAACACATTTGGTGCAAGGAGGGGCAACTGGGAGGTCATGGTTAGAGGAACCTTCACTGGGAGGATAGAGAATAAGATGCTCAAGCATAGAGGTGAGGTTAAGAAGGGAGGCTATACCATACACTATCCAAGCAATGAGGTTATGAGTGTGTATGATGCTGCAATGCGCTACAAGAGGGAGGGTGTACCACTCATAGTTATAGCAGGGAAGAACTATGGTGCTGGAAGTTCTAGGGATTGGGCTGCAAAGGGACCTAAACTTCTAGGCGTTAGGGCAGTTATAGCAGAGAGCTTTGAGAGGATACACAGGAGTAACCTTGTGGAGATGGGCATACTTCCTCTCCAGTTCATAGATGGTGCAAGTGCTGATACGCTTGGCATAAAGGGTGATGAGACCTTTGATATAATGCTAGATGATCTAAAGCCTAGGAAGGTTGTGGAACTTGTTGTGCATAGAGGTGATGGTGGTGTAGCAAGAGCAAGGCTCTTAGCAAGGATAGATACTGAGATGGAGTTGAGGTACTACATGGCAGGGGGTATACTGCACCATGTACTATCCACGCTCATGAATAGTCTACAGTAAATTAGTGAAGGCATATTGTTATATGCTATAAATCACATGTTTAAACCACGTTAAGGTTAAATTATATCATTAGTAACCCTTCCCGTGCACAAGAAGGATAGAAGAGAGAGATTTGATATAATATATGATATTCTTACCATATTAAACTATGAAGATGTATACAAGACCATGCTTGCACACAAGGCAAAGCTTGATAGTAGGACTATAGGCAAATATGTTAACTTACTCCAAAGGGCTAACCTAATAACCGTAGAGGATAGGGGAGATAGAGAAGGAGGAAGGTATATGCTCAAGATAACGGAGAAAGGTAGAGCGTTCCTCAACATATATGAGGAACTGATTAGGCTTATTAGAGGTGAGATGGAAGCCTCGGGCGGGATTTGAACCCGCGACCTCTTCCTTACCAAGGAAGCGCTCTGACCAGGCTGAGCTACCGAGGCGCTTTATAACTTATCTCATCTCCTCTAGAGTGTTTATTAACCTTGCTAGAGATTGTTAAGATTTAATATGATAGCAAATGTAAGGCATACGGGCGGGGGTAGCCAAGCCTGGCCAAAGATGCTTGCAGTGGATGCGCGGGACTTAAGTTCATGCGATGTGATGTGATGGTATAGGATAAGATATCCCGTCCCTTAGGGGTTCGTGGGTTCAAATCCCACCCCCCGCACCAGTAGCATAAACATAGCTATAGATCAACCCATCAATCCTCCATCCATTCATTCATTCATCTATCCATCCACCTTACACCATACATCAGATCCCCTTCAACACTTCATACATCAGCTCCACACCCTCCTGAACTTCATCTTCCCTTATTATAAGAGGAGGGATAACCCTTATCACTTGGATGCCAGCAGGAAGGAGTAGTAAGCCATGCTTGAATGCATTGATTATGAAACTATCCCTAACCTCCTTGCTTATGAACTCAACACCTATCATGAGCCCTATACCTCTAACATCTACTACCTTGCCATTGCTATCATCCACCATATCCCTTAATGCTTTAAGGATGATGCCTCCAATCCTTTCAGCATTGCTAAGCAGACCATCCCTCCTTATCACATCTATGATCCTTGCACCTACAGCAAGATCTATCCTGCTACCCCCTCCCCAGGTACTTGATAGCACTCCTTGCTGCCCTGGATCCAACTCCCTCTTATACAGTGTTGCCCCAACCTGGAGTGCTTTTGCTACAGCCATTATATCTGGCTCTACCTCATAGTGCTCGAATGCCCACCATCTACCAGTTCTACCCATTCCTGACTGTACCTCATCTATTATGAGAGGCACACCATATCTCCTGGTATACTCTCTTAGCATCTTGATGAACCTCTTGCTTGCTACATTGTAACCTCCCTCACCCTGTACAACCTCAGTTATTACGAATGCTACCTTGTTCTCCTTCAGCAGGTTCTCAACAGCATCTATCTCAGGATCATCATCGCTAGAGCAGAACTTTATCCTCTTCACTGGTAGTTCAGGGAAGTTGCTCTTCTGCACAGGTTTGCTGAATGTGAATGTTAATGCTCCCAAGGTCCTCCCATGGAATGCATTTATACATGATACCCCTGGGAGCGCACCCATCCTCCTGTATGCAATCTTTATGGCATTCTCTACAGCCTCTGCACCACTGTTTATAAGGAATGCTTTGAAGTCTTTTGGCACTATTGAGAGCAGTCTCTCTGCTAGATCAGCATGTTCTCTACAGTAGAAGTCCTGCCCAGCGATCTTGTGTACTCCTATACTGGAGTAATCCTTGAGTACATCAATCACATCTGGATGCTTGTAGCCTAGAGGGGATGAGCCTATATTGGATGTGAAATCAAGGTATACATTACCATCAACATCCCTTATGTAGCACCCCTCCCCATCCTCTATAACCAATGGGTATACAAATGTAGAGTTGTAGCAACTCTTGCTCATCCTCTCTATTACCATCTGAGCATTCTGCCCTGGTGGTTCAACAACTATCTTATGCTTCACACATACCTTATAATATCCATGTAAAATAAGTATATCGAACTTATGTACAAGTAATTCAGAGCTATGATTTGATTAGTCAAAAGTTTAGCCATCCATTGATAACATTAATATGAGTTGCAATAGTACATCTACTATGATAGTCTCGGAAGGAGTAGAGATAACCTACGATGACTTGGGATGGAGAACCTGCACTATTCTTTATGCCTGGTTGGTGTTCTGATCGAACTGTCTTTCAAGACCTAGTGCTACACTTTTGTGCATATCATCGCACACTTGCCCTGGACTGGCGTGGGCATGGAGAGTCAGGATCACCAAAACATGATTTTGGTAATGAGGCTTTGCTATCTGATGCCTTGGCTGTAATAGAGTCCAGCAAAGCAAGACAGGTTATCCCAGTTGCGCTTGCACATAGTGGATGGATTGCCATTGAGTTACGGCGTAGGTTAGGGTTACGGATTCCAAAACTTATCTTGGTTGATTGGATACTCATTGAACCATCTCAACAATTCCTTGAGGTTCTGAAGAGGATGCAAGATCCAGATAGGTGGAAGGATGCTGTAGAAGCTATATTCTCACTCTGGCTTCAGGATGTTGACAATCCTAGATTGATCAATTTTGTACGCAAAGTTATGGGATCGTATGGCTTCGATATGTGGGCTAGAGCAGCAAGGGAGATCAGCAAGGCTTATGCAGAGTCAGGGAGTCCCCTCTGTGCCCTTTCCTTGTTGAGCCCATCGGTATCTGTGTTGCATATTTATGCACAACCTCCCGATCCTAATTATCTAACCATTCAGCAAGAGTTTGCATCATCACATCCTTGGTTCAGTGTGTATAGGTTAAAGGCGCGCAGCCACTTCCCAATGTTTGAGGTTCCTGATGAGATGGCTATTGCTATAGAGCAATTTATCAAACAGCGTTGAGATTATTATACTAAGAAAGAGAATTTGTAGTGCGGGGGGTG
>BEHG01000041.1 GCA_002898655.1 archaeon HR04 | reverse complement strand
ATGAATAAGAGGTTTGCAAAGGTTGAGGAGGATATAAGGGATCTTAGGAAGGATCTGAACGATCTTAGGAAGGATATGCAGGAAGGGTTTAGGAGGCATGATGAGGAGTTCAAGAGGGTATGGCAAAGCATAGAGAATCTTAGGAAGGATATGCAGGAAGGGTTCAAGAGGCATGATGAGGAGTTCAAGAGGGTATGGCAAAGCATAGAGAATCTTAGGAAGGATATGCAGGAAGGGTTCAAGCGTATGGATAAGAGGTTAAGATACATAGAGTCATTCATGAATAACATATCAGTAAGTATAGAGGATGAGGCAAGGGATATGGTTGAGTACTACCTTAAACAGAGGGGTATGACTCTAAAGGTAGGATACCTTGCATTAGAAGATATCGAGGTTGATATATATGCCAAGAATAGAGACTACTGCTTGATAGGAGAGGCAAAGACAAGAGCAGTCAAGAAGGCTATACTCCAAGTTGATAAGGATATAGCAAGGTTATGCAAGAGGCATCCTGAGTATCTGAAGGAGAAGATAGTTAAGGTTGTATATGCTATACAGGCTATGCCAGATGCTGTAGAGGAAGCAAAGAGAAGGGATATATGGCTAGTTACAGCAAAGGGAGAACTTACAGAGTTTAAGATCATAAGTTTATAAGAATGAATCATACTTCAATCTATACTCCTTTATCCTTGCTATCAATGTATTTACATCTATACCCTCAGGGAACTTCCCATAAGCATTGTCATCATCTCTTATCTTATAGTAGCTATCTATAGGTGAACCCAGATATATGGGATAGTAAGGCGCTACCTTCTCCTTATTTATCAGATGTTCAAGTTCTGTGCCATACCTCAAGAATACTAGGCATCTATCACCAACCTTACATGCCATATCATCTTTATAAGCAAAGAACATCAACTCCTTCTCCTTGTATTTGCCTGTAAGTTCTTCTTCCACCTCTACAGCAAAGTTTGCTGTCATTATATACTTCTCCACTACAGGCTCATCTGAGAATACATCTATAGTTTCTATCTTGGTTATCGAATGCATTTGTAATGAGAATGCTTACAGTAGATGATGGAGGGTAGAGAGTGTTGATAGGTATGGTAGGTAAGCTTCTACTTCCTCTTCTACTTCCTCTTGTAGAGAGTGTTGATAGGTATGGTAGGTAAGAGTATCATGCTGAAGGAGCAGACTCGGCTGAATCTCTAGATCTAGCATTAACAAATAGTATAACTGTTTATGATGTATTCTACATAGCCCTTACTAGAGATGAGGGTTTACCGCTCTTAACTCTAGATAGGATGCAGGTAAGGATTGCAGAAAGGATGGGTATAAAAGTTATAACAATGAATTGAAGAGGATAGGATAGAAGAATCTACAAGATTATCTTGTATTACCTATTGATGCCATTGCATGCAGTTGTGTGATATTGCAGATAGCATCTACTACTCAACTATTGATTGATGATAGTAATAACTTCCTAGCAATATCATCGCTTACATACGGCTCAGCATAGGAGTAGAATCTCCTCAACACACCCATATAGCCCATATCCTCATAGCATCTAGCCTGAATAACCATCTCAACCTTGTCAAGTTCATGTACAAGTCTAGCCTCCTCACTCCTGCAGTTGATATACTCATCCCATAACCTTGAGTATTCATCCCTTAAGCCTTCAGGGAGCATGGTGATCAGTTTAAGCATAGCATCGTGCTCCAGCATCCTCTTCTCCTTCTGCTCTATCTCCTCTGGCATATAATCCCCTGTTATCGATTCTGCAATATCATGCAGGAGTGCCATCCTCATAGTCTTGCATGTATCCAAGCCTTTTGCATCAGCGATAACCATTGCCATCAATGCTAACATGTATGAGTGATCTGCTACAGACTCTGCATCATCCTTGCTAACCTTTGCCTTTACAAGCCATCCCTTCCTCTTAACCCTCTTCAATCTACATGCAGTAAGGAAGAACTCTAGCATGAGATCACTACTAGCAGTCTAATAAAAATATATAATGTTTATTGGGATGGTTATCCTTTCTTAGGGTTTCTCAACTACTCACTCTAGTATTCTTCTTAAGCTCATCCATTGGCACATAACCACCAACACTATAGTAGATAAGTTCCCTCATCTATCATTTATACTACTGCTGGATATGATGATTGATGGTTCACTGCTTATAACCTTACCATCCAATATGACTAGGCTGTTCTTAGTTAGTTCCAGCCTCCCAACCCCTTGCAGGGTTACCATTTATCTCAAATATCTGGATAAGATGATGGAGATAGCCTCTGTGATTTTGCCTTGTATTTAGAATACCTCTACACCTCTATCTACAACCTCCTTCATATGCTCTGCACAATGCCATATAACACCAAAGAAGATAGCAGATAGTGGAGCATCAGCACGAGTAGAGTAGGATATGCTCTCAGGCAAGAAGTACATATTCAACTGCCCCTTGATAGTAGTAGCAGTCTACTTGCTTATAACCTTCTGGCATGTATGTTGGTACCCTTACTGGAGGGAATGGTTCACCAGTTAATGTTACTGATGCTGTATCTGTGCACTCCACTTCCCTATCTGTACATACCTAATCTTAGGCTTGTTGCTTGCTTGCTTGGCCCTCATAATAGTTCAAGGCAAGGTTAGGTATACTAACAGTAATGATGAGGCTATAACTGCTCCAACTAGAGCAATCATGAACCTAGCCATCTTGCTCACCCTCCATCATTGATATGGATAGATTGTACCTTTGACAGCATTCAAGTAATCATAAGAGCCTGTAGGTACTATGCCTTCATATGCAAATTTATTAACCA
Organism: archaeon HR04; assembly: GCA_002898655.1. Taxonomy (GTDB): domain Archaea; phylum Thermoproteota; class Nitrososphaeria; order Nitrososphaerales; family Nitrosocaldaceae; genus Nitrosocaldus. The sequence goes on along the minus strand of BEHG01000041.1, from coordinate 6,640 downwards.
TGCTCTGTGCTTCACCATAGTTGGTAGTATGCCATGTAAAGGTCGTTGCTAAAGGCCGTTGTTATACCGCCAACTCTCCTCATTATTATGTATATAGTGGTTTATACAATTTCATCATCTAATATAGCATCTAATCTACATACAATCTTATAGCTTCCTTGTATCCCCTTCAAGTACCCCAGGTCCTATATGCATCCTATCTATGTGCTTTGATAACTCCTCCTTGCTGTTAAATGTTGACTCACAGTATGGGCATCTAACCTTTGAACCCTCTTTGCTCATACTTGACATATAGTGAATGAAGTATATATGCTATGCATAGATTATCATTACTGAAAGTATTCATGCTTCTCATGGTGAATAATTTAGGCATATAATGCAAGATCAGTTGCTTGCTATATACTCACCATTGCTCCTTCCTACATTGCTACCTGCTATCTTTGAGAGTTCATTGATTATGCTCTTAAGCACATTACCCTGTATGAGGTCATCTGTAGCCTCCCTTATATCCACCTTGACGCTATTACTCTTACCCAGTATATAATAATCTATTATAATAGCGGATATAGCAAGGATTATGGCCATGCTGAAACTCATCATCGTTAGAGCAAATACATACCTAGCATGACCCATGCCCATGATGGATGGGGAGAAAGTTACGTTTAAACCTTATCATGTGATACCATACACATGGCAAAGATATACACGAGAGGAGGGGATAAAGGCTACACGTCATTACTTGGTGGGAAGAGGGTATCAAAGGCAGCATTAAGGGTAGAGGCATATGGCAGTATAGATGAGTTGAACTCTGCCATAGGTTTATGCATATCATTCATAGAGGAGGAGGATGTAAAGGTTGTGCTGGAAGAGGTGCAGAACGCTCTCTTCATTGCTGGAGCAGAGTTGGCAGATCCAGATATGAGTGCATCAACACCTAAGGTAAGCATTGAGATGGTTAAGAGGCTTGAAGAGGTTATAGACAGGTATGAGGAGGAGACAGGCTCTATAGCATACTTTATACTCCCAGGGGGAAGCAGGGAGGCTTCATTACTCCATCTTGCTAGAGCAATAGCAAGGAGGGCTGAACGTGCTATAGTTGCACTTAAGGATGAGAGTGGGAATGTTAGTGATGATCTCATCGCATATATGAACAGGCTCTCATCACTACTCTTTATCCTTGCTAGAGTTATGAACAAGCGTAAAGGTGTAGAGGATGTACCATGGAAGAATAAGAAAGACTAAAGGCAAGGCTAGTAGTAGCAGATTCTGGCAGGTAACAAAAGCAAATAAATCGGTGTTGGATGAATTAATACTCTATAGGGCCGCCGTAGCTCAGCCTGGGAGAGCACTCGGCTGAAGACCGAGGTGTCGCGTGTTCAAATCACGCCGGCGGCACCAATAAGTTCTCGTCGTAATAGTTGCTATTATTACTACTACTACCATCCATTATACCAACGACTTGCTTATTGTACCAACAACCTCCAACGCCTTATCAATGAGCATGTTCAACTCCTCTCTACCTATGGCAAGTGGAGGCACTATGAGCATTATATGACCCAATGGTCTAATGAAGAGACCAAGCTTGAGAGCCTCCTCCATTATAGCATAGTTTATCCTTCTCCCATCAGAGAGGGTTGATAGGGGGTCCTTACTCTTACTATTACTGTTGCTCTTAACCAGTTCAATGGCAGCAAGCATACCCTTATGCCTAACATCCCCAACTATAGGGTAGCATCTGAACTCCTCAAGCCTCTCAGCCAACAATTCTGAACTACTCTTAACCTTTGAGATCAACCTTTCCTGCTCATACAGTCTTAGGTTTGCTACTGCACATGCACATGCTATTGGATTGCCAGTGAATGTATGTCCATGGAAGAGATGCTTCCCCTCATCATACTTGCCAAGGAATGCATTGAAGATCTCATCGCTTGCTAGAGTTGCTGCCAAAGGCAGATACCCTGCTGTGAGCATCTTCCCAAACGCAACTATATCTGGCATGCTATCCTGAGCAATGTACTCAACCATGGAGCCTAACCTTCCTAGACCCGTTGCAACCTCATCCAGCACAAGTAGTGTATCATACCTTTTGCATAACCTACTAACCTCTCTCTGATACCCATCTGGGTATACTATTACCCCTCCAGCTATCTGTGCACCACTCTCCATGACCACTGCTGCTACCCTACCCTCATTTGCCTTCAGTTCATGCTCAAGCATATCTATGCAGTACTGCACGTAATCAGCATCGCTCATCTCCCTTCTCTTCCTGTATAGATAGGGAGAGGGTACATGCCTAACCTTGAAGAGCAATGGCTTGTAAGGCTTGAAGAATTGCTCTATATAGCCTATGGACATTGCCCCTATTGTATCCCCATGGTATCCATTCTCTAACGCAATGATCTCTCTCCTCTTATTACTTGAACCTAACTTGTTATGCCAGTACTGTATAGCCATCTTTATCGCTACCTCCATCGCTGTTGAGCCATCATCACTATAGAATACCTTGCCCATACCCCTTGCCATCTTTACAAGCAGTTCAGCAAGCACTATTGAAGGTTCGTTGCATAGACCAAAGAGGGTTGAATGCTGCAAGACCTTAGCCTGATCTACCATAGCATCTACAATCTCTTTCCTTGAATGCCCCCATACATTACACCACATACTTGCTACCCCATCAAGATACCTATTGCCCTTATCATCTATGAGGTAGAAACCCTCTCCCCTAACTATAACTGGTGCATCAATCCTAAACCAATCGCTCATCTGTGTGTATGGATGCCATACATATGCTTTGTCTCGGCTTTTAAGATTACCGTTTTTATACGTATAATGCTCATGCATACTATACACTCTTTATTGCAGATACATAATCTTATCTTATCTTACCCTCTTGTTAGTTGAGCTTGTTTGAAACATTTGTTAACATACAATTAATTAGAATGAATCAGAATAAAATAGTAGGATAAGGTTGGTTAATCATACCAGTTTCTACATGACTGTATCGTTGCATCATGCACTTGTGTCCAATTCTTGATGTATATGTTAAACTGGATCCATTAAATTAGGATTTAATTACCACATTACTATAATAATATTAAGACAGTTTGGAGAAGGTACTGTGCTAATGGAGCGTGGGTATAGAGGTAGATAGGGGGATGTTGGTAATCGATATATGTTATAGATTTAGAAGCAGCTTCTAGTATTGCAGCTGAGTTATACGATGTTGGTAATCGATATATGTTATAGATGGATAAGGATATGAAGAAAGGGATGAGGCATAATGATATTAGAATCTAACATATGGTGTTATAATGTACATCAATGCTGTTATCACTGCTATACTTAAGATGTTCATTATGAACCCCATCCTTATCATGTAGGCTACAGTAAGGTAGCCAGATGCAAATGCCATAGCATTTGGAGGAGTTGCTACTGGGAGCATGAAGCTTAGGGTTGCTGCTAGCGTTGCTGCAAGCATGAGTTGCAATGGCTCCATACCAACATGCTCTGCTACACCGCTAACTACAGGAAGCATGAGTGTTGCTACTGCTGTATTGCTCATCAACTCGGTTATGAATACAGTTACTGTTGTTATGAATAATATCATGAGTGAAGGGCTAGCCTCTATGGCTAGGGATGATGCAACGATCTTATCTAACCCTGTTGCTGTGAATGCATTTGCAAGTGCAAGGCTTCCTCCTATGAGCACTAGCACGCCCCATGGTATCCTTGATGCCTCATCCCATGTTAAGAGCCTAACCTCTCCTACTCCTACTCTTGCTCCTGCTCCTGTTCTACCTTTAACATCCTTTACGCTAGCACCATCCTCCTTGCTCCCATCTGAACCCTTAACCCTTATTGCAAAGAGCAAGAGTGCTGCAGATACTGCTATAACAGCATCATCAACACTTGGGAGGTATGAACCCCATACACTCCTACTCATCCATGCTGCTATGGTTGCTATGAATACTGCTAGAACAGCCTTCTCCCTACTGCTTATCCTTCCAAGTCTATTGGCTTCATTGATAACAACATCCCTACTCTCTATAACCTTAACATCCCTCAACCTATGCACGTAAAGCAGGTAGAGCCAGAGGAGTAGCAGGAGTATTGAGCCTACTGGAAGCCCTATAGGGAGCCATGAGAGGAATGTTACATCATAACCCATATTGCTTGCTATAGATGCAAATATCAGATTTGGAGGTGTGCCAACAAGTGTAATAACCCCTCCTATGCTTGCAGAGTATGCTATGACTATCATAAGCGCTGGTGCAATCCTCCTCCTATGCCCCTCATCCATAACCGATATTATCGATAATGCTAAAGGGATCATCATTGCAGCAACTACAGTATTACTCATGAACGCACTAAGAAGAGCAGTGACTAGGATGAACCCTCCTAGTATGCTCTTGCTATCATTGCCTAGCATGAGTAGCATCCTTATAGCAAACCTCCTATGCAACCCTGCCATCTCTATTGCTCTAGCAAGCAAGAGGCTACCAAGTAGGAGGAATATAGACCTATCAGCATAGTTAACAGCAATACTGCCTATCTGCATAACGTTGGATGCTGGGAGCACAACCAAGGGGAGTAGTGCAGTTGCATACAGTGGGATAGCATTGGTTATCCACCATACAACCATCCATGCTACCAATGCCAACACTACCCTTGCACCTACATCCATAACTATCATCCCTCCCATGAGGAATACTGCAAGGAATACCACTGGACCTAGCACTAGACCAAGTAGGTTCATGTTAATACTAACACCATTCATTCAAACCAAGCAGATGATGAACTAACCCACAAATAAATATTAATAATTAAGATGTGTGCGTATGTACATTGGTACTAGTAGAATTGGCATCGATGAAGGATGGGTGATTGTAGTGGTGGAGGAGGTGGGGGATGGAGGTGGGGGAGGAGTATTCGTAACTGGTACAGATACTTGTGTAGGCAAGACGCTAGTTACAGCAGCGATAGTCCATGCTTTACGTAGTGATGGTATAGATGCTGTAGGGATGAAGCCAATAGCAACTGGGAGAGATAGAGATGCAGTATTCAAGTCTATAGATGCTGAGATCATTGCAAAGTACTCATGCATAAGCAGCGAGGAGCATGGACTTGTTAACCCTGTATTCCTTGCTTTAGAGGCAGCGCCATACATGGCAAGTATGATGCTTAAACAGGATGTTGATATTGAGAGAGTATTCAAAGCATACAAGAGGTTGAAGGAGAGGCATGAGTTCATCGTTGTAGAGGGTATAGGTGGCGTCATGGTACCGATAAAGAAGGATTACTATGTACTTGACCTCATAAGAGATCTTGAGTTGCCAGTACTGATAGTTGCTAGAGCAAGGCTAGGAACTATAAACCATACACTGCTAACAGTTGAGGCGTGCAAGAGAAGAGGGGTTGAGGTTATTGGTATAATAATGAATATGATAGATCAAAGCAGTATAGTTGAGGTTAATGCTGGAAGCATAATACAGGAGTTGAGTAGGGTACCAGTTATAGGGAGTATACCATACATAAAGGAGATGGGTGTTGATGATATACCATGCCTTGCAAAGTATATAAGGTATGACCTGCTGCTAACATAACTCATCTAGCATATCAGTGTTATAGTTTATTAACGGGATAGCGTCAATATATATCATGTTGAAGGTTGCAAAGGGTCTTGTTATAACTGCTCTAGCACTCCTTATAATATACGGTGTAGATGAGGCAGTGAGCAGGAGCATGGAGGGAGAGGGTGCAGATGAGACTGGGTTTCTGCCTACCAATGCAATGGTTAGAGGGTTAGCATTTGGAGGTTCTGCTATAGCACTATCCATAGCAACGTTCTTCATTGCTAGAGAGGTCTCAACTTTTGTGTGGATAATGCTCATCATAAATGGTGTGTTGATAGCAATAGGAGGAGCTGTTGCTGGCTCAGCACCTGTAACAGGGCTTGGTGCAGTTGTGATAGCATTAGGAATAATAAAGAGGTTCAGAGATGCAAAGATAGCAAGGATGGTATGAGTAGAATAAGAAAGAATTTATAAATAGTATATGCTTGAACCATACAATTAATGGTAGAGTGTGTTAGATGTCATAGAGATACTAATGAATTTGTGCTTGTTCCTGTGGAGCAGAAGGTTTACATAATATGTCATGACTGTGTTAGGGAGATAATAAGGAAGTATGTTGAGAGTATAAAGGATAAGGGCTTCTCAGATATAGATATGACTTGATATATTTATCACCATGTATAAAGTAATATAATGCCTATATGCCCAATATGCAAAAGGGAAGTGAAGAGGATGCTCTCATGTGAGCATACCAATGATGAGGAGGTGTGCGTAGAGTGTTATCAGGAGATACACTTCAGGTTAACTGAAAGTAAGTAACAGTTGCCAATGGAGAAGCATGAAAGGCATTAGAGTTGATAGTAGGATAGCAAAAGGATGAGTTTATTATCACCCTCTCTTTCATCTTCTTTAATGAAGGCTATAATACTTGCTGGAGGGTTTGGGAAGAGGTTGAAGCCTCTAACTGATGATAGACCAAAGCCAATGGTTGAGGTACTTGAGAAGCCAATAGTAGCATGGCAGATAGAATGGCTCAAACTCAATGGTATAGATGAACTTATACTCTG
>BEHG01000040.1 GCA_002898655.1 archaeon HR04 | reverse complement strand
ATCCCGCATCCCGCATAATTATATATTGGATCAGATTTGTCTGCTACCAGACGAAAAAGGCAGGGAGTGTAAAAGGGGAAGGGGAGAAGGAAATGATAGAGGGAGAGGAGAAAGAGAAACAAAAGGTATAAAGTTGGAGGAAGATAGGTAGGGGGGCAGTAGTAAAAATAAGGGTAGACAGGAATAATATATAGGTATAATAAATGCCTCTACAACTATTGAACCAACACTGGTAGCAGAGAGAGCCATAGATGATATCCATGGCTATAGCACACGCCTTGCATACTATATGAAGAGGATAGAAGAGGAGGCTAGGGGAGAGGAGGGGAGGGGAGAAGATCTACTATAAGGAAGAAAAGAGTATAGTTAAGGGATTCATAAATGCGCTCTTCGTTAATGGCATAAAGATAGGGAAGGGTAGTTACACGTGCACAGTTCTCCTACGAAGTACCCAAGATTAAGAAGGAAGTTAGGATAGAGAAGAGGCTAGATGAACTTATAAAAGATGATGTAGATAGGATAGCATCTACAATAATAAACAACAACAGAGGAGGAAGCAACGCTATAATAGCTAAAGGGTACTGAAGAGACTTGTACATTACACAAAGCATAGAGAGGTTGCAGAGGGAGAGCAGATACTGCAATGAAGTGGTATATATAGCAAAAGAGGTAAATAGAAGGGCAATGAAGGAAGAGAGTTAGGGCTACTGACCTCCTTACAAATGATGAGTTCCTTAAGCTTATAGATGCAGTACCAAAGGTTAGTAGATATCCAACAAAGGATAGAGCATGCTATATGTTATGTATAATCTTGCCGCAAGACCATGAGCTCACAACACAATACTCAATAACGAGTTTAGATCTATCTATTTATGTTATACTAGTTATGCTGGTCAGCCTATTCATGATATAATTATAATATAATACAATATCAGAATAGGTAGTATGAGCTATAGCTCCATTTAAAGAATTTAAAGTTTGTCCAAAGATAAGATACTCCCCATCATGACATAATATATTAATGACAAACAAATAAAAATAAATTAATGGAAAGAAGAAAAAGGAAGAGAACAGAGACTAGCGGGTTTGGTATCAAAGGAAGGGAGGCTCACGACTCAACCCCCTTCTACTCTAGGAAGCTTTACGACGATTGGGAACTGCCTAATCCTAATCCTGAGGATCTCATTGAGAGAGAGGTCCCAAAGGAACTTTTAGATGATGTGTTCTTGGGCGATGCTAGGGACGTACTGAAAAGATTTCCAGATAACTGCATACACTTGGTGGTAACCTCACCACCTTACAACGTTGGTAAGGAATACGATGAAGACTTGACACTCTCAGAGTATCTGAGCTTTTTGAGAGAAGTTATCGCACAGGTCTCTCGTGTGCTAGTCTGGGGAGGAAGGATATGCTTTAACATTACAAACATTGGAAGGAGACCTTACATACCCCTTCACAAATATATGATAGACCTCTTTGAGGATAAAGGGTTCTTGATGAGGGGAGAAGTCATCTGGTACAAGGGTGATGCCGTTGCTAGTTCATCTACAGCATGGGGTACTTGGAAGTCAGCTGTAAACCCAATCCTTAGGGATACCCATGAATATATACTAATCTTCTCTAAAGGTACGTTTGAGAGAAGGAAGACCAATGGAAAAGAGGATACAATCACAAGGGATGAGTTTATCGAGTTTACCAAGAGCGTATGGCGTTTTAACCCAGAATCTGCAACCAATGTTGGGCACCCAGCACCTTTCCCTATAGAGCTCCCCTATCGTTGCATACAGTTATATACATTCAAGGGCGATGTTGTTCTAGACCCATTCGTTGGAAGCGGTTCTACATGTCTAGCAGCAGCTATGACAAGCAGGCATTTCATTGGAATAGATATAGATGAGAATTATGTAAGACTTGCAAAGAGAAGGATCAGCGAATATGTTATACAGAGACGACTACAAGACTTCTAACAACCTTCTCCTTATAATACTTGCCATCTCTTGAAGTTCTGCGTAGTTTGTAGCATCCACAATCTTATCTACTATATCGCCTTCTGCCAAATCACATATACATTTGGCATTACCTGCAATAGGTTTATGACTCGTCACTATGAAGAATAGAGTATCTGGATATGTTCTTGAGACTTGATAAGCATTACAGATTGCTTTCTTGACCGTATCTGTTCTTAACAAGCCTGGGCGTGGCAACTCTATGTGCCTCCCCTTACAGATTATATGATCTGCAGATCCTTTAGCTTCTATAACAGCTACTATCTTCCTACCAAGTAAAACCGCAAAGTCAGCCTCGCCTCCTCTAACCATACAAGCCTCTGGGAGACTAACGCATCGTGTTAAGGGTATGTCTGGAAATAGCCTCTCCATAATAATCTTGAAGCATTCTTCGAACGTTTTGCCAAATTTCTCAGCTCTTCTCTGATAATCTCTACAGAGATTGTACGCTATTGAAACCTCCTCAAAGCAAGTATCAAGGTAGACTCGTAGATTATTATTGGTTAGTTTTAATCTATCTGCAACTTGCCTTGTTAAACTCTCGATAGTGCTCATAAAATACTCATTGCTGTATGATATAATTATGTTGCGCTAAATACAATAATAGTAATGGAATGAGTAGATGGTAGTACTGCGTAAACAAAAGATCTCTGGCAGACTATTCTTCTTTCTACCACCTATTCTTATTATCAAGATTTACATTATACTAATAGTTCCAGAGTGGAGAGAGGAGCATGCATACGTAGATAGATAAAGGTAGATGGTTGGGATACTTGCATAAATAAGGCTTCTATAATAGCATAACACAATACAATAGGTTCTAGAAAACACAAGTCTATCATCTATAGATAGCAATATTCCTATTCTTCATAGCCATATACAATTAAGAAATTGTGCTTATCTTAACATAGCTCAAATTAATACCAAGAATATAAATTCCCACATCCTGCATACTTGATATAAATGTTATAGCATCTATGGTTCTTTCTCTCTATACTCATTAGAAAGATGTATCTTAACTATTTATTCATCTTGCTAATAATAATCTATCTATCAAATCATAACTATAGATACAATAGTAGCAATTGTCGGGGCATCTATAATGTAGCCTCAGCAAATAAACAGTTCAAGATCCCCATGTAATGCTAGCAAGATCTATAGAGATTGATGTACGCTCTCTGTATAGAGGTAATAAGATAAGGTTCTTGATATCTAGCCAGTAGATAATAAGCATATTCAATTCTTTTTCTTATCTTGCTAACCTATAGTCCATGTATTCTTTTATCTCTCTCTATAATAGTAAAGAATTTTAATAGCGATAACGTATCTGTACATGATAATAAATGGTAACATCTTCAGATAAGGAGGTGGAAGAGAATGAAAGGTGAAGTCAAAGGTGAGAATGAGGATAGAGAGGAGATAAGAATTGAAGAGGGAGAGGAACATACACTCCAGCAATCTCAGCCTCCACATCCACAGCAAGAGCAGCCAGTAGTAAAGAGGAGGAGAGGGCGACCAAGGAAGGTAACAGTAGCAGCAGAAGTACCAACAACAGAACGAGTAGCAGTAGTAACAGAAGGAGCAGGTGCAGAACCAACAGTAGCAACAGCAGCAGTAGTAACAACTGCAAAGCCAGTACAACTACCAAAGAGAGTTATTAGGAGATTAACAAAGCTTGGTGATAGACTTGAGATTATAGAGGGCATGCTTAGACCATTGAAGAGTGTAGAGAAGGATAGAAGTAGCATAAAGGATATGCAGAAGCAACTCAAGGTTATAGCTAGGCAGGTAACAAGACTTGAAAAGAGTGTTAACAAACTGATTGGTAAGGGTGCGGGTAGAAGAGGAAGAAAGGGTAGAAGAGGAGGAAGGGGTAGAAGAAGAGGAAGAAGAAAGAAGGAAGAGTAAAATAATAAAAGTAAAGTAAAGTAAAGGAAAGTAAAGAAGAAGATTGGATTAGACTGCTAATACTCTTTCTATCATGATGTTCTGCTATTCCATCTCCTCCCACTTACTCCAACTCCCAATCCTTCTTCTAATCATATCATGCTGCATAGATTATAATGCGATGGTATATGAACAGGTTAGATCGATACCTAAACCTTCTCTACATATGTTTGAATATAAGATAAATATCCCTTAGATGATAGATAAGATGTGAAGGCAAAGGTTACTGAACAACAAGTGCTTGATGCACTGAAGCAGTGTATGGACCCAGAGATCCCTCTAAGCGTTGTTGATCTAGGCCTTATATATGGTATTGATATAGATGAGGAGAATAACATCAAGATAAGGATGACAATGACAACTCCAGGATGCCCATTACATAATACTCTCGTTAGGGATGTGAAGAGAGCCCTAAACAAGGTTGAAGGAATCAAGGATGTGAGTGTTGAGATAGTCTGGGACCCTCCATGGACACCTGAGAGGATGAGCCCTGAGGCAAGGGCGAGGGTCTTTGGTGCAAGATCTGCTCAAGTGCAGACTACTAGCACTACTGGATATGGGGTAAGGAGTTTAAGGTTTACCATAGACCTTGAGAGGTCAAGGCCATTAAAGCAAGGGCGGTTCATAAGGCAGGAGGATGGTTCTCTAGTGCTTGTTAATGATCTTGGGCAAGGATTCATGGTAAACGATGCACTGCTAGAGTTCTGGAATATGTGTGATGGTAGCAAGAGTATAAATGAGATAATAGATGAGTTCAGCCTGAAGTTAAGGCTTCCCAGGATTGAACTTGAGGGGCAGGTAGTAAACCTTGTACAGCAGATGCTTGAGGCAAGGTTACTCAAGGTGTGATAGTTATATCTCTAATGAGTAGGATGTGGATCAAGAGGTGCATGGGCAGAGCACTAACCAGATACACTGCAATGCTCTTATAGTTAACTCTTTTATACAGAGAGAGCAGAATATAGCCAGATGAGAGCATAAGCACATGTATTGTTAGCTGAACCATCAATGGCTCCCTGTTAAAGTATAGGTAGAGTGCACTTGCAATACCAGATGCTGCACCAGCAGGTATGAGCAATAGCAACAATGATGATGATGATCCTACCTTATTGGGATCAGAATCTGTCATACGCTAGCCTTCCCTCCATCTCCCTCTCTCCTTAACTCACTTACTCCCATCATCCATCTTGATGTTAATACCCTCATCAGCCTTGATAAATCCTGCTCTATACCTCCCAACCCTCCTTGCTATCATTGCTGCAAATACACCAGCACCAACACCATTATCTATATTCACAACTGCAAGCCCTAGGGTACAACTCTGAAGCATAGATGTTAGTGCTGCAACACCACCAGCACCAAATCCATACCCTACAGATGTTGGTACACCTATTACAGGTACATCAACAAGCGATGCTACTACTGATGGCAATGCCCCTTCCATTCCAGCAACAACAATTATAGCATCTACATCATTAGCAAGCATATCCTTCAGCAAGGGGAACAACCTGTGTAGTCCAGCAACTCCAGTATCATAACCTGTAATGACCCTACAGCCCATAGCCTCTGCTACAAGCCTAGCCTCCTCAGCAACACCTATATCTGATGTTCCTGCAGTTATAATCCCTACAGTGCCTGAACTATGATAATGATAATAATTATTGCTGCCTCTATTATTGCTTATATATCCTTCTTTCATAGTTGCTGTTGTTGTCGTTGTCGTTGTTGCTGCTATTGCTACAACTATCCTACCTCTCTTACTTGCCTTAACCTCTGTGTACTTGCTCAACTCCTCCACAAGCATATCAATATACTCTTGCCTTATCCTACTTATGATCACTTTATCCTTGCTCTTCAATGCTGTTAGTGCAATCCTGATAATATCATCATACTCTTTACCCTCAGCATAGACTATCTCTGGTACCCCTCTCCTCAACTCTCTACTAACATCTAGCCTTGCAATATCCTCAACATATTCTATCTTGTGTAGCTGGAGCATCCTTTCGGCATCATCTACGCTAATCTTACCATCCCTCACTGCCTTCAGTACATCTCTTATACTCATATACCATGTTTACTCTAGAAGTAATTTAAAGTTTAATCTATTTATTTAAAAGTTGATTATCCACAATTTACTGTAGACGATCTTACAAAAGATCTAAAATTCATAGTAGTTGGTGCATTAATAGATTCTACATCATTTATCTCTAGTACATACATGAAAGTGATATTACAATAGAGAGATCTAACAAAACAGTATAGAGAATCAGATATCTATCAGGATGCTAGGACAGGTAGAGATATGAGAGTAAGAGCAGAATAATCTTCCTGAATTCTATATGGGGCGAGTTTTGTTATTTATTGCTAATAAAGAACCTAATACGATATGGGGCGATAACTATTATCTTGCTGGTATGAAACTTGGTAAATACAGTTTAGTTGATGAAGATCTATGGATAGGAATATACAGAAGGTAGATGAGAATACATTAATAGCAATACAAAGTGCAAGAGAAAGAAGTAAGTAAATAATCACCAATTCTTCTTTTGTCTATGTAGAATAGTCTAATGATCTTAGGCAGTCATAATGAGTACATATATTCATGTTACTACAAGGGCAGAATGCTCATCTACATTATCCATACTCATACACTATACCCTTCTCCCCTCTTGTATGCCTCCATTCAGTCTCAAGTGAACATGTACCACATTCTATGCACCCTTCATGCTGTAGTATAACGCTGGATACTAGGGATGTCCTACCTTTCTCCCCCTTCTCCTTCTCCCCCTTCTCCCCCCTCTCATCTCTTCCTCTCCATTCCCCAACCTCCATGATGTAGCACTTGGTAGGGCAGAGGTGTACCATGGCCTTTATGAACCTACTTGTAGGATCCTTCATCCTTATATGTGCTATCTCATCCTCCCTTATCTTCATCCTTGCTATCCTCCCATCTATGCTCAATGGCTTTACCCCTGCTATGGGTTTGACCTCATAGCCTATCCTCTTAGCAACCTCCATAGGTATCCTAACATAAGCATCATTACTCTCTATTATCCTGAGCAGTGTGCCTTGATCAAGCATCCTTGCTATTGCTGCTGCCAACTCCTGTACTGCAGTCTTCTGGATGAGCATGAAAGCAAGTTTAAGGAACAATGGAAAGGGCTCAAGGGGTATGTTCCTGCATGCTCTAACGAATATCTTCATATACTCAAAGTCTATCCTCCTTATATCATGCGTATAGGGGCTCTCCTCAACTAGTTGTGCATAGTACCTGCCCATGTAATCTTCAGAGAAGTTGTTCATCTCTCTGGCCCTTGCTACTGCCCTTGCAGCCCTTGCAGCATCATCTATGCCTATGTTTATGCCCTCTATCCTTGTGCCTAGGAATATACCTTTGCCAGCAGAATCCCCTACGAAGAGTATGTTATGCTTGTATGGCTTATCCATCATGGCCCTCTTGCCATCTGGCACCAACTTGCACGAGTACTCCAACTCAACATAATCGTTCACGAATGCAACTCCATACTCCTGCTCAAGTCTCTTCCTTACATCATCCAACCTTGACTTGATCTCTTCTTCACTGCTGTACACTCCTTGCCTTATAGCATTAAGCCTTGCGTGCTTGGAGTAGTATGTATATCTTAACTCCTCGTACTGTTTGAGTAACCTACTCAGACCAAACCTTATCCTCAACTGTTCCTCTCTTGGGAGTGTTCTATCAATCTCTTTGGGTACTGGTACCTCATCAACTATATAGTTGGTTATCACAGGGATGGTTAGGAACTCATTGAGAAGGTTGTAAGGCTCTATGGGGCTCTTCAGTAAGGAGTCAAGATGGTATACAAGTCCTACTGAGAGCGTATCCCTGTTTGTGTAAAGGAAGCCTCCACCGTTATGCCCCCTCGATATATCCCCAGCGAAGAGATGTGCTACCCCCTCATCATTACTCAAATTGAACCTCTCATCTATTATATCCTCTGGCAATCTAACTACGCACTTCACACCCTGATACAACGCCTCAGGCTTGAACTTTCCTCTAGCGTTAGATATCAATGCTACCTCTGAGTTAACACCATCTGCTGCTATTATTGCCCTTGCACCAAACTCCTCAAGCTCATCAGTTACAACAATGCTTCCTCCTCCTCTTCCTCCATCACCGCCTTCCCTATCCCATACTATATCCCTAACATGAACACCATCTATTATGCCCCCACCTACCTTTGCTGCCTCCTCCTCTGCCCTCTCTGCAAACCATCTATTCAGCCTAGCCATCAGTACTGAGTATGCAAAGTTTGTTCTGTAGTTGTGTGCCTCTGTAAGGTCTATTGTATACACCTTGCTCTCAGCCAAAGCATTCAGATAGTAGCGTGTGATCCTCCTCTCAACAGGCGCCTCATCCTGGAACCCAGGGTATATATCCTCAACGTTGTAAACCTTGCCATCTGGGTAATTCTTGCTGTAGAGTATGCCTCCAGTAACGTTCTTAGAGCCTACAGGTTTGCCAGACTCCAGCAGTACAGCCTGTATGCCAAGTTTAGACAACTCCATCAGCGCTGCTAGTCCTGCAGAGCCCCCTCCAACTATCACAGCATCAAACCTATCCATTCACTCTACCTCCTCTACCCTCTCACCTACCTCTTCTTCCTTCTTCCTCTGAACCCCTTATACTCTCTATTAGGATGGGGAGTACATCCTCCAACCTTCCCTGTATGAATATATCGCTCTC
The DNA here is from genome assembly GCA_002898655.1 of archaeon HR04. Classification (GTDB taxonomy): domain Archaea; phylum Thermoproteota; class Nitrososphaeria; order Nitrososphaerales; family Nitrosocaldaceae; genus Nitrosocaldus. Next base: position 1,123 of record BEHG01000040.1, on the reverse strand, counting down.
ATCCTTTATTGGGGCATCTGGATCAGGGTTTATAGCAATGACTGTATCACTCTCCTTCATACCAGCTAGATGGTGCATTGCACCACTTATCCCTATTGCTATGTAGAGTTTAGGTGTAACCTTCTTACCACTGCTCCCAACAACCCTAGCAGGTATGAAGTACTTCTCCTTCAAAGCACTGCTGACACTGAATGGTTGCTTCGATAATGGGAGAGATATTGCAACCTTTGCACCTAGAAGGTTAGCAAACTCCTCTATCATCCTTATATTACCTTCTGGATCATCCTTTATGCCTCTACCAAATGCAACAACAACCCTGCTATCCTCCAACCCTATCTCATCCCTTACTATCTGCCTACTCACTATCCTATACTTTAGATCATCGCTGCTGAACTCTGGCTTATACTCTACAATCCTAGCGTATCCTTCCTCAACCCTCTTCCTTGCATCACCATCATGATGTTGTAGTGGTTCAAAAACCCCAGGTATTACACTGCATGCTTGAGGAGAGTACTCCCTTGCTATTGTTGGGTTCTTGTTGTCAAGGCAGAGTATCTGGGTCCAGAGGAAGCCAGAGAAGTCTGGTCTGTACATGAAGAGCACTTGCCTATAGAGTTCAGGCTTGCCATTAGTCTTGTACTGATGTGTTATCATAACATCATCTATCACAAGTTTGTTCACATCAGATGCAAGCCCAGACTCCAACTCTGCTAGTACTGTTGCTGATATATGCCTGCCTATGCTATCAGCACCAAAGAGCATGTACCTTGGCTTAACATACTCATCACTCGTGCTTGGTTCTGCTTGTTTTACAAGCATCCTATCCCTTACTATTGAGCATATAACCTTTGTGTACAGGTTAACCCTTGGATACCTTAACTCCTCATGATCTGCAAGTATAACTGCATCTGCGCCAGCATCTATTGCTCTATATGCAAGTTCCCTTACGTTATGCCCTAGGAGTATCGCTATAACCTTCTCATTCAGAGCATACCTCCTATTGAAGTCATCCATGAGCCTCCTTGCTTCACCAAGCATCTCATAACTAACGTTGAGTACATTGCCATCATCATGCTCGAATAGCACAAACATATGCTGATACCTCATGACTAACCCCTCCCTC
>BEHG01000039.1 GCA_002898655.1 archaeon HR04 | reverse complement strand
AATAGGCATAGATCTAGGTACAAGTAACTCTGCTGCTGCAGTTATAATTGGAGGCAAGCCTGTAGTGATACCATCAGCAGAAGGTACATCACTCTATGGCAAGTCATTCCCATCCATAGTTGCATTCACAAAGGATGGGCAACTGCTGGTAGGTGAACCAGCAAGGAGGCAGATGGTAACAAATCCAGAGGGTACAATAATTGCTGCTAAGCGTAAGATGGGTACAGACTATAAATTCAAGGTTCGTGATAAGGAGTATACACCTCAGCAGATCTCAGCATTGATACTGCAGAAGATAAAGAAGGATGCAGAGGCATTCCTTGGCGAGAAGATTGAGAAGGCTGTTATAACTGTACCAGCATACTTCAACGATAACCAGAGGCAGGCTACAAAGGATGCTGGTGAGATAGCAGGGTTGCAGGTTGTAAGGCTTATACCAGAGCCTACTGCTGCTGCCCTAGCATATGGTCTTGACAAGGCTGATAAAGATCTCAAGATAATGGTCTTTGATCTTGGTGGAGGTACCCTTGATGTTACAATAATGGAGATGGGAGGGGGTGTATTCGAGGTTAAGGCTACATCTGGAGATACACAGTTGGGAGGAACAGATATGGATAATGCCATAGTAGATTACATAACTAACAAGTTCAAGGAGGATACAGGTATAGATCTGAGCAGGGATAGGATGGCTATGATGCGTGTAAGGGAGGCAGCAGAGAAGGCAAAGATAGAGTTATCATCACTACTAACGACTGAGATAAACCTGCCATTCATAGCATATGATCCAAGGAACAATGAGCCTAAGCATCTTAACATGACACTTACTAGAGCAAAGTTGGAGGAGTTGATAAGACCAATAGTTGAGCGATGTAGGCAGCCGATGATGCAGGCATTGGCAGATGCAAAGATGAAGCCTGAGGATATAGATAAGATCATCCTTATAGGAGGTCCAACAAGGATGCCAATAGTTAGAGAGTTTGTTAAGCAGATAATGGGCAAAGAACCAGAGAGGGGTGTAGATCCTATGGAGGCTGTAGCAATAGGGGCAGCAATACAGGGTGCAATAATAGCAGGAGATATAGCAAGGGATATAGTGCTTCTTGATGTAACCCCTCTAAGCCTTGGTGTTGAGGTTCTAGGAGGCTTGACTGAGAAGATAATAGAGAGGAACACAACCATACCATGCAAGAGGAGCAAGATATTCACAACAGCAGCAGATTACCAGACAGCAGTAACCATACATGTTGTGCAGGGTGAGAGGCCTATGGCCGCTGATAACGTCTCTCTAGGCATGTTCACACTCTCAGGTATACCTCCAGCACCAAGGGGTGTGCCTCAGATAGAGGTTACATTCGATCTTGATACAAATGGAATACTGCATGTAAGTGCAAAGGATCTTGCAACTGGTAAGGAGCAGAGCATAACTATAACCTCAACGAACAAGTTGAGCAAGGAGGAGATAGAGAGGCTCAAGAGGGAGGCTGAGTTGTATGCTGAGCAGGATAGGAGGAAGAAGGAGGAGGCTGAGTTGAGGAACGAGGCTGATAACCTCATCTACACTGCTGATAGGATGATAAAGCAAGATATGAAGGATAAGTTGAGTGGAGAGCAGGTTGAGAGGATAAACAAGGCAATACAGGCATTGAAGGATGCTCTAGCAGGGAAGGATACAGCATTGATAAAGAGCAGGCTTGATGAGTTGAAGGGTATCCTTGGAGAGATCAGTGCACAGGTGTACAGCAGGGTAGGCTCAAGCGCTGGCTCCTCTTCTTCATCATCCTCATCCTCTTCAACTACAGGAGCAGAGAGCAAGTAAGTCATTGAAACTACATATTAAATACATGCTCTTATTTTCTTGTTATGTGATGATGGTGCATGAGCAAGAACAACAGCAAGCCAGATTACTATGAGGTACTAGGTGTCTCAAGGAATGCAAGTAAGGAGGAGATAAAACAGGCATACAGGAGGTTAGCATTGAAGTACCATCCAGATAGGAACAAGAGCCCAGATGCAGAGGAGAAGTTCAAGTTGATATCTGAAGCATATGCTGTGCTTAGCGATGATGAGAAGCGTAAACTATACGATATGTATGGTCATGCTGGTTTGGAGGGGAGGTATACAAGCGAGGAGATATTCAAAGGTGCAAAGTTCGATATAGATGAGATACTTAAGGATCTAGGCTTCGATCTTGACTTCGATAGGATATTTGAGAGGTTCTTTGGGTTCAGTATGGGCTCACCATTCTTCTGGCAGGAGAGTAAGGGTAGAGGAGGTAGAGGAGGTAGAGGTAGAGAACCTCTACTCATCGATGTGGAGATAGGGCTTGAGGATGTGCTCCATGGTAAGAGGATGGAGGTTGAGGTACCAACTATAGTGCAGTGTAGTACATGCAAAGGTACAGGAGCCATGCCAGATAGTAGGATAAGGACATGCAGTGTATGTAAAGGTACAGGGCAGGTTAAGAGGGTTATAGAGCAGTCAAGGTTTGGTACATTTGTAAGCATAGAGCCATGCAGGGAGTGTAATGGCAAGGGTAGGATTGTGGAGAGTCCATGCATAGCCTGCAATGGTACTGGAAGGGTTAGGAGGATAGAGAGGGTAGAGGTTAGTATACCAGCAGGGCTTGAGGATGGTACAATGCTAAGGCTTGATGGGCATGGTAGCAAAAGCAATAGATACGGCAGGGATAGTGATGCCGTAGATGAATATGATGTATACATAAGGGTTAGGGTTAAACCCCATCCAGTCTTCAAGCGCTCTAATAGTGATATAGTGTATGAGGCTAAGGTTAGTTTCCCTAGACTTGTGCTTGGAGGAGATGTTAAGGTTCCACTCCTCGATGGAGGTTACTATACACTCAAGATACCCCCTGGGACACAGCCAGATACAGTCTTCACAATAAAGGGCAAAGGTCTACCTAGGCATGATGGCTATGGTGGTAGAGGGGATCAACTTGTAAAGGTAAGCGTTAAGGTACCAACACCTTCAACTCTGAGTGAGAGACAGAAGCGCCTTCTAGAGGAGTTGGAGAGGGAGGGAGTTTAGAGAGTAGAGGTATCCATCATATATTAGCATTAATCATATTGCATATTATAAAATACAATACTCAGCATCATGCCAGATCATATTACCATCACTTGTTATTTATGATAACTTCCTAGCATAAACACTACAGGCAGGGAGGGGAGGGGAGGAGGGTTGATAACCTAACCAATCAATAACTCCTGCCTATGCAAGTAATACATGCATACTTGTATGATAAGGATGAAAAGATTTTTATCCTCTCATATGGTAGGTAACTGCATGTCATGGGAGGAGTGGTTCGGTAGGAGGAGAAGGCCATTCACATTCTGGCAGGAGATAGAGGAGATGATGCGTGAGATGGAGAGGGAGATGGAGAGGATGTTCGAGAAGAGCATGAAAGAGCTTGAGGAGATGGTGCCGAAGGACCTTGTTAGAGAGTACAAACTACCAGATGGAAGGGTAAGGAGAGAGTGGGGACCGTTCGTCTATGGCTACTCCCTTACCATAGGGCCTGATGGGAAGCCAGTTATTAGAGAATTTGGTAACGTTAGGCCTTCATTAACAGGTGGAAGGATAGCGCTGAAGGAGGAGAGGGAGCCTTTGGTTGATGTTATGAGTACTGATGGGGAGCTGAAGGTGATAGTTGAACTTCCAGGGATAAACAAGGAGGATATAAGGGTTACAGCAACTGAGAAGAGTGTTAACATAAAGGCTGAGAACCCTGAGAGGAAGTACAGCAAGAGCATAGATCTGCCAGAGGAGGTTGATCCTGCAACTGCTAAATCAACCTACAAGAATGGCATACTTGAGATAACATTCAAGAAGAAGGGCTCAAAGCAAGAAGGATTCACCATAAAGGTTGAGTGAGTTTTGCTTACTTGCTTACTTGCATTGCTGACAGGTAGGAGGAGTGATGAATTATGAAGGTTGTAGAGTACGATAGCATCAAGATGGAATCACCATATATTTTTATAGGCCTCCCAGATGTTGGGCTTGTTGGTAGCATAGCAGTCTCCTATATGATAGACAGCATCAAGATGGCTGAGATAGGGCATGTAGAGTCTGATCTCTTACCTCCATTACTGCTAGTTAGGAATGGAGAGGTGAAGAATCCAATAAGGCTGTACTCAAATGGGAGCAATATGATAGCATTGATATCAGAGATGCCAATACACCCTTCAATCCTGCAGGAGTTTGTAACCAGCATAGCAGAGTGGTTCAAGAGGGTAAACCCTAGGCTTGTGGTAAGCATAACAGGCGTCCCAGTACAGAACAGGCTCAACATAGATAAGCCAAAGGTATTCTATATAGCAACAGATGAGCATGCATCATCGCTTATGAGATCAACACATGCACTTGTATTCGAGGAAGGGATATTGTTTGGGGCATATGCAGCAATACTAAAGGCATGCATGAGCAGGGATATACCAACACTAACACTCTTCACACAATCCCATCTTAACTTCCCAGACCCATTTGCATCGATAGAGGCGCTAGAGGTTCTAAACAAGGCACTCAACATTGGCATAGATCTTAATGAGTTGAGGGAGGAGGCTGAGATGATAAGGATAAGGGCAAGGGAGTTGATGAAGCAGACTGAGAGCATGCTAGCAGAGCCAAGGTTAAAGGCTACTCCAACATTCTATGGGTGATGGAGATGAGTGGTGAGGAGAGGAAGAGGGAAGGGGAAGGAGAGGGGCGTGATATATTTGATGTGATAGAGGAGATGGATAGGAGGATGAGGAGGATCATGGAGAGGGCATTCTCTAGCATGATCATGGATGTTGATGAGCAGTTGTACGATATAGAGAGGAGGGAACTGAAGCCATTGACACAGATAAGTGAGACTGATGATGAGGTTATAGTTACGCTAGATATACCATGTGCAAACAAGGAGAGTATTGAGTTGAAGGCAACTGAGGATACGCTCTTCATAAGGGCAAGGATGGATAGATGCGTAACGTTCAGCAATGTTGAGTTTGAGAACTACAGCAAGAGTGTAAGGCTCCCAGCAAGGGTTGAGCCTAGATATGCTAGAGCATCATTCAGGAATGGTATTCTTCAGGTTAGGCTACCAAAGAAGTTTGAGGGTAGTGAGATAAGCATAGAGTAGAGCATCTAGGCTGGGAAGGTTTATTATTTATTTGTGATAACCAAGGATGAACGGTGATGAGGATAGCAGTAGATGTTGATGGTGTGCTTGCAGATATAATAAGTGTATGGCTAACATATTACAATAGAAAGCATAACTCATCACTTAGCAAGGAGCAGATCCAGAGATGGGACTTCTGGAAGAGTATAGGATATAGTGCAGAGAGGTTCTATGCAGAGCTAGCAACCTGCTGGAAGGAATGGCTCAAGGTTCCAGCGATAGAGAGTGATATTGCTAACTCTATAGCAATGCTTAGAAGTTTAGGCAAGGTTGATATAGTAAGTGCACAGATAGCCAAGGATTACGTTAAGAGATGGCTTGAGCATAACAATATAGTTTATGATGAATACGTTAGCGTTGCAAGGGGAGTAGATAAGGCAGATCTAGCATATGATGCCTTCATAGATGACTCTCCAATAAATGCAGAGAGGATATCAGGCATGGGAAAGTTAGTGCTCCTCTACGATCAACCATGGAATAGGCATCTAAGCAATGGTAGATACATAGTAAGGGTGAAGAATATGGATGGTGTAAAGAGAGTACTCATGGATAGATTGATGAGTATGAAAAGGTTATAATTAATTAATTAATTAATTCCAACGGTAGAGAAGAGCAGATCATATTGTATCATATATATCAGCATCTATAGACTAGTTATCATTACACATCCTACTATTACTACTACTACCTAACTTATTTATGATATACTGAATTTATGTTAATTCAATTCAATGCAACACTACTAAAACCAAAATATACAGTATACATTCATCAATCATGTATGCGGGGGTCGCCAAGCATGGTCAAAGGCGCTAGGCTCAGAACCTAGTCCCTTAGGGGTTCGTGGGTTCAAATCCCACCCCCCGCACCTGACTAACCCTCCTGTATTAACCATGTATCGTTTGTACCGATGAACCTAGTTGGCCCTAACTCTCCTACTATCTCAGTACCATCAAGTATATGCTCTACAAGCATGTATGCAAGTGCTGGTGCTCTAGCAAGACCATAGCCTCTAAGCCCATCAAGTATGTAGAGGTTCTTGAACTCTGGTACCCTTCCAACTATAGGCCTGCCATCAGGTGTTATGCTTATGGGTCCAAAGTGCACCTTGCTCTCATACACATGGAAGTTGATCCTCTTCACTAGTAGTTCCCTTATATGCTTGATGTACATAAGCAAATGATCATCAACATGAACCCCTTCTTTTACTCTAAACTCTTCCCCTATTGCATCTTCAGCCTCGTTTACATCCCAAACGGTATAGTCTGCACCAACAAGCATCCCTGCACGTGAGGGTATCCAGTACGTATGGTTTATCTCATCTGCAAATGGTACTATCATATCATACTCCCCTATATCATACTTGAAGAAGATCAATGGTACCTTTAGTATGGTTGTTGGTGCATAGCCTAGCCATCTGCCTATGCCTATGCCTCTGCTCCAGGCACCAGTGCATAGGACTAGAGTATCAGCAACTACATACTCATGATCAAACAAGTAAGATGCTCTACATCCACCATCATGCTTTGGATATCTACCCTGCCAGTTGCAAACTCAACACCCATATCCTTGAGCCTTTCTGCAAATACACTAGCAAATACAAGGGGGTCCATACATACATCATCCTTGGTGTATATACACTCCTCAGCATCTACACCACCATCAGCATTAAACCTTAACCATGGCCATCTATCCATTGCTTCTCTAACACCCATGACCTCGTACGCAACTCCACACTCTGAGAATAGCCTAGCATACTTTATGATAGAACCTTGCCTATCTATGCTCAATAGTCCTGTAGTGCTTAATATTCCATCAAGGTTGTACCTCCTTCTCCACGCATTGATTATATCTATACCCCTCTTTGCCAATCTTACATCTAGAGCATCGTTCATCTGTACAGTTGCTATCCCTGCAGATCTACCTGTAGCACCATACCCTGCATGCTTAGCCTCAATTATACACGCCTTCATACCTTTGTTAAGCATTGCCTCTGCTACAGATAGCCCTGCTATACCTGCACCAACTACAACAACATCAACTCTCATATTATAGGCAAGGGTTGAGGTAGTTAAATTACTTACCTTCTTGCTCCATTCCTTCTTCCTTCCCTACTACACTCTCCTTCATTCTAGCAAGTGAACCTTCAAGCTCATCAAGCATTGATAACATGCTATTTAGCCTAGCATCATCCATCCTCTCCTTCCTTATTGCATCGAATGCATCCATCACTTGCTCCTGTTCATGCTCATTTACAGATGCATCGTATGATAAGAAGAACCTCTCCTCCCTATCCATATGCACATCAAGATACTCAACATATGCCTTTAGCATCCTTGCTACAGGCTCGCTATTGCTACCATCCCTAAGCCAGAGATCAAGGTTTGAGTTGAGCATCCTTGCTATCCTTCTACCAAGTTCATGCTCTATCGCTAATGCCTTTGCCTCATCCTCAAGCATGGTGCCATTTACAACGGGGAAGTATGAGCACTCCTCCTTGCAGTGATGGTAAGCATCTATGAACACCTCGATGAGGATGAGAACTTTCTTAACATCATCAACTGGTACACTATTGCTAGAGTATATGATCTCTGCATACCCTTTTGCTATGTTACGTATCCTCCTTACTATAAGATGATCCTCCTTGAGGTTTGATGTTGCGCTCATTCCTTCCATCCATCATATATCTCTATATATATTATCTATCATCTATATGCCTATCTACCTACCTGAACCTCTACCAGATGCATGCCCCCTAATATAGTATGCAAGGAAGATGACCCCAAGCACTATATTTATAACTGTTAGATAGAGGATGAAGGATGAACCTGTAACACTACTCACCCATGCACCCCAGCCTCCAGCGATGAAGAACATTATAGCTATATGCATTGCCCTCTCCCTCTTCATAATGCTAATGGTATAAGCAGGTACTATAAAAAGAAGTGCTTATACAATTATGAGTAGCGATGTGGATTATACAAACTATACATTGTTTATAAGCAGATGATATCGCTACTGTTATCTATAACCTTCTCTTATTATATTTATGCTTGGAGAGAGGAGCGTAAAGGATGCTGTTAACAAGGCTATAGATTCCATGCTAATGGTTGAGAGAGAGGATAACAGGATACATGTGGATGAGGTTGGAGGATGCCTTAGGCGCTCATACTACGATAGGAGGGAGCGCTCAATACCAGCAAGGGAGAGGCTCATCCTCATGAAGAGGTTTATGCGAATCAACAGTAGCCAGAGTAAGGAGCACCATCTTGAGGATCTAGTACTTATAGCAAGTGCAGATACAATAGTGGATGATGCAGTGATAAGGTTTGAGGTTGTTGATAAACTGCCAACTGCTCCAGAACCTGCATCGCTCATAGCACTCAACGCATCGCTCTGGATATTCAACAAGGAGGAGGGTGCACTTGTATACCTTACAAGGGATGGAGATAGCATACAATTCTCCCTAACAAGGGATAAGAGGCTATTTGATGAGACCATAAGGAGGGCTAAGGTTCTAAGCATGCTACTCAAGGAGAATAGGGTACCAGTATTCGAGCCATCTGAACAGTGCATGAACTGCCCATACTATGAGAAGTGCTATGTACAGCATAAGAGGTATGAGAACCCAACACTTGAGAGGATATTTGGGTTGAAGAGGGAGTGAGTTAGCAGACAAGATGCTATGCTAGCCTATATAAGAAGGAAAGATTACCTTGCTATCCTCATCCATTCCATTCTACTCTACTCCTCTACATACTAGTAGATTACAACTAGCCTAACTCAGTCCTCTCCTCCCTAACCTCTTCCTCTTGCTCAACCATTTTAGAATGCCTGTATGCCCTTATGGAGAACCATACTGCAACTGCTGCAGCAAATACAGCAGTCATTGCATACATCGTTCCTATGAATGGCTCTGCCATACCTTAACTATCCTCTTCCATACTAATAAAGTATTATTAAAAGAGATCTGGTTAAGATTGAAAATATAAAGAGATATTCTACTAATGGAAATATTGCAAGAGTATATCATGATACACTCTCAACCATCCATGCCATGTACCTCTCACTCACAGAGTCCATCGTAATGCTCACCATCTCTGGCACTCTATAGGGATGGGTTGAGGATATGAACTCTTTAAGCCTTGGCAGAGAATCCTCAGTAGTCTTGAAGAAGGCTATATACTCCTCAGCATCTTCAACCTTGCCCTCCCACCTATAGATGGATCTTATCCTTGCTATATTAACACAAGCAGCAAGCCTTGAATCTACAGCACCTCTAGCAGCCTTCAGTGCATTAGCCTCATCTGGGTAGGTTGATATCAGTATTACTCCTTTCATAGCAACCATTAAATCATACAGGCTAAAGATATGTGTTATGGTATTTGGAGATAATACGAGTATAGTTGCATTACTCCTAGCATGGGTAATAATAATAGCATCTGCAAAGGCTCTTAGGCTTGAGAAGAGGGGTTTTGAGATCAAACCATTCATGCTAACATACAAGAACCATGCTGTATCCTCTACGCTAGATAGGCTCTTAGCAATAAACAGGAGTGCAGTTAGGGCATTTGCAGATGTTAGCATAGTTGCTGGGGCAATAATGATGGTATTTGCTGTATGGTTCCTACTCAACAACCTCATCCAC
>BEHG01000038.1 GCA_002898655.1 archaeon HR04 | reverse complement strand
ATGGATGGATGGATGGATGGATGGATGGATGGATAAACATGTATATGCACAATCATCTATTTAGAATGAGATCTATACTAAGCGTTATGGCTTGTACATGTATACCTTGTATAGCTCACCACTATCCTCATCGGTGTAACCCCACTTACTTACATCAAGGTTCAACTGCTTGAACCTCATCTGCATGTTTGGATGTAATACATCGTATACGTTATGGCTTATAACTATAGAGTTGCTCTCTGCCAATGCATGTATCTTTGCAGCCATGCTTATCCCATACCCAACCACATCTACATCCATGCTCTTATCACTCCCATACTGGATAACTGAGTGCTCCCCAACATCAATGCTAACCTTCATAGCAAGTTCAGGATAATCGTACTGGAGGAGTATAGGGTTTATCCCCTGCCTTAGCACCTCTATCATTGATACTGCACAGTTCACAGCATCATCTGCAGCAAGAAGTAGGTTATGCATTGCAGGGAAGTATGCTATAACAGCATCGCCAACATACTTGAGCACTAGACCGTTGAAGTTCAATGCTATAAGCGAGATCTCTTGAGTGTATGCCTGTATTATCGTTGCTAGCCTCTCTACAGGTAGCATCCTGCTAAGCCTTGTAGAACCTACAATATCAGCGTAGAGTACAACAAGCTTTACCTTGGAGTTGAGGTGTTGCTTGAGGAACTCCTCTGATGATCTTGTCAATGCCTTGAAGTGCATACCTCTCTTCAATGCCTTCCACATCCTTGCCTGCACTTCTGCTATGTATGTCTGGGTATCAACTACTCTAGTGGATGAGAGTTCCCCCATTATGATGTTTATTATATCCTCTGTTACCATCCTCCCATCCCTCCTCTAGCCCTCCCATCATCAACACCACCATTGCCATTGCCCCTGCTTCCCTCAACACCGTTGTTACCAACATTATTCATTATACAATAATGGAGTAAATCTTTTATATAATATGTTATAGTACAGACAGCTTAATATAACTAAGAGATGGGATAGATAACATTAACTACTTAAATCTCACCTGTAGTTATTATCATACTATATATAGTTCCCTTGTGAGTTGTACAACCTTCTCTGCTATTATGCTTGCTGCTAGTGCCTGTGCCTCCCTTGTTTGTGCACCTATGTGAGGAGTGCATATTACATTTGGAAGTCCTATGAGTTCCATGTTGGTTGGAGGTTCAATCTCATAAACATCAAGCGCTGCACCTGCTATCCTTCCTTCCTTCAATGCATGAAGTAACGCTTCTTCATCTATAACAGCCCCCCTAGCAGTATTTATTATGTATGCTGAACTCTTCATCATTGCTAGTCTAGAGGCATCTATCATATGCCTAGTAGAATCATTCAATGGTACATGCAGTGTAACAAAGTCTGAACTCCTCAGCAATGTATCAAGATCTGTAGTAACTATGCCTAGTTCCCTAACCAGCATTGGATCTATCTTAACAACATCATAGGCAATTATGTTCATGCCTAAGGCTCTTGCAAGTCTAGCAACCCTCGTACCTATCTTCCCCATGCCTATTATGCCTAGGTACTTACCCCTCAACTCTATTCCCATCAACTCGCTCTTTATCCACCTACCCTGCTTCATGGTAGTATCTGCTCTTACTATACCCCTTGCTAGGCATATCATCAGACCTATCACAAGTTCAGCAACAGCACTCATTGCTGCCTCCTCAGCATTCACAACCTTAATGCCTTTACTCTTAGCATACTCAACATCTATGTTATCTAGCCCTACACCAACCCTTGCTATTATCTTGAGGTTCTGAGCAGCATCTATCACATCCTTCCTAACCTTTGTTCTACTCCTCACAACCAAGACGTTGTAATCCTTTATGGTGGCTAGTAACTCCTCATACTTGATATCAGGCTTGTAATCTACTTGTAAGCCATTCCTCCTCATAACCTCTATACCATTGCTGTCCATGACATCGGATACAAGAATCCTTGGTACCTTCTGCATATCCCTACTATATTCTATGGTTAAATTAACCTATCTCTTGCCCATATACGGTTAAATAATTCCTCCATCAATAGTATGCTATGACAAACTACATAATGAGGATAGCAAACAACGAGGAGTTTGAGACAAGTGTATTCAGTAGGAGGGCATACTATACAGCAATGAGGAGGAGATGGGAGAAGGGGATGAAGGTACTCCTAGCAAAGAAGATAGAAGGGGATGGGGATGCGTTCATAGGTTATGCTGTGGTTGATAAGGCGTTGAGTATAGATGAGTTGGGTATGGAGGAGAGGGATATGTGTAGGAGGAATGGATGGAATACAAAGATAGTCTTTAGCAGATTGGTTAGGTTACAACCCCCAATACCCATCAAGTATACACCTGTTGGCAAGTGGCCTCAGAAGGGTGCACTGCTTCATGGTGCACCTATAAGCGATGAGGATCTTAACAGTGTTATAGAACGTGCAAGCATAAAGATTAACTACTAACATAAAGAGTATAACCGTAAACTATCCTTACCTTGCCCTTTTTACCTTATACCCTCTTACATATAGAACCAAGACCATGATCGATGAGCAGAGTAGAAGTAATGTACCAACCATACCTTCTGGTATGACATGGAATGATACCCAAAACGCCTGCAAGAACTCTCCAGTATGCAGTATAACAGAACCTCCTGCATCACGAGTACCACTAGTAAGATCGCAGAATACTGTGTATTCACCCATGGTGTTGGTATCTGCTAAAGGATGTGAGGTGAAGTCATCTGGGAACCTTAGTATAGTATGATCATCGCTAACCCCATTACCATCTATATCACCCTTGATGAACTCTCTGCTCTTAAAGTATGTTCGCCCATCTGGAGTCTTCACTATTATTATACCATCGACAGTCTTGGTATCATGGGCAGGTTCGCTGAAACATACTATATCTATGCTGCCACCAGGATGTATACTCTCAGGCATGATCAACCCTTGTCTGAATCTTACACTACTATCTGTGTAGATATATTGCCAGAACTCTGCTGTTATACTGTTATATGCTCCCTCCTCATCCCTATCACTCCCACTCCACATACTACAGAGTACTGTGAAGTCTTGTGCGTAGTTAGCATTGAAGTCATCTGGGAAGATGAGTGTAGCACTATTATCCTCTACACCATTAGAGTTAGAGTCTCCAAGGGTGAATGTTAGTCTTCTAGAGTAAGGCATATCAGTAAATACTGTTATATCACCATTTACGCCAGCAGGATGTGCAGGTTCACTGAAACATGTTATACTGTAAGATCCATTGATCTCTGTTATGCTTATACCCTGCTCGAAGATTTTCTGTGCATATACAGAGCCTATGGATGGCAATAGTAAAGCATATACCATCATAATATATGTTAGAGTTTTCATACGAATAGGGCGCTTATTCCTCTATAAAAATATTTTCTATGCTCTTCTATAATAGAAATTATATAATAATAGTTATATAATATCTATTACATGGATTAACCATATCAACTACCGATCATAATCATAAGATAACTACCAGCCAATAGTATGCAAAAGAGGAGGATAAGGATGCTAGACTTCCATAATTCTAGTAATCATACGCATGGTAGCAAATCCTATTAGTGCTTATACATTATTCACTTCTTATAGGAGAGGAATATAATGCATGGATCTTAACATAGAACGTGCAAGCATAAAGATTAACTATTAGTTAGTAGCAACAGTATATATGTTACATCATCTGCTGCTGATAAGACAGAAGGCCTCTTATACAGCGATAACTCTAACCATCTGTCTACTAGGTGTAGTAACCATATCAGATAACAATGTCTACGCATGTTCGCTTATAATGAGGGAGGATGTTATGCATAAGCCTCAATTCATGCTAGAGGTTTACTCTGTTGATTACAATATAAAAAAGGCATTCACACTACTCCATAAAGTGTATGAAGATGTTACAGATTCACTCAGCAACAATAATAGAATACCTTACTATGTTGAGGCAGAATTACTCTCATCAACAGATGGGTATGGAGATTACACACTGCTCATCTACTACTATGATTATGAGCAGGAGTATGGTGAGATGATGTATGTAGGAGAGGATGTGAACCATGTTAAGGTAAGCATGGATGCATTCAACCTAATAGATCTTAATCCAGATTGCTCAACCTTGCCTGCTAGGCATAGGTTCTCTACACTGACCGAATCTCTTCAAGCATATACCATGGATATAATCAAGAGGCTTGATGCGAGTTATATAGAGAGCATATCATTGAAGCATATATCAACTGATGAGGCATACATATATTATCTGGCAGAGGTAGCAAAGGTAAATGGATATCCTTTGTCTGAGTACCCATACATACCATTCCTGCTTACTGTTAAGTATGATTCAGGCATAGCAAGACAGATATTTTATGTATATGTGAATGGAGGATACATAACATATGAACCAAGACCATTTGATTCATTCTTATACAATGTACACACCAACTTACAATACATCCTTGCCATAATCATTACAGGATGCATTGCTGCACTATTACTCTGGCTTCGCAGAGGTCATACAGAAAAGGTGTATAGCAAATATCATCAACAATAATAACTATTGGAGCGATCAATAGGTTATTAAATGGTTGCATCATGATGCTCAGATATGTATAGGGTAGATAGAGACTCCCTAGGCGAGGTTAAGGTGCCAAAGGATGCATACTATGGTCCATTCACAGTTAGAGCATTGGAGCATTACAACGCAACTGCTCAGAGGATGCATGTAAACATGGTCAAGGCTTATGTTATGATAAAGAGGAGTGCAGCACTAGCAAATATGCAGTTAGGAGCGCTAGAGAAGGAGAGAGGAGAAGCAATAGTAAGAGCATGCGACGCAATACTTGCTGGAGAGTTGCTAGATCAGTTCCCAATAGATGCTCTAAACTCTGGTGCTGGTACAGCATTCAATATGAATGTGAACGAGGTTATAGCAAACAAGGCATTGGAGTTGTTGGGTAGGAGCAAGGGCGACTACTCTTACCTTCATCCAAACGATCATGTGAATATGTCACAGTCAAGTAATGATACATTCCCTACAGCATTGCACCTTGCAATACTCATGAGTAGCAAGGATCTTGTATCAGCACTAGATAGGCTAATCTCATCATTGCATAGGAAGGGTGAGGAGTTCAAGCATATACTAAAGATAGGTAGAACACACCTCATGGATGCACTCCCCGTCACCCTAGGCTCAGAGTTCCATGCATATGCCCATGCGATAGAGGATGCTAGAAGGTACCTCCTTGATGCTCTTGATGAGCTGAAGTATATAGCGTTAGGAGGAACTGCTGTAGGTACAGGAGCAAATGCACCAAAAGGCTATAGGGAACTTGCCATAAGATAC
Source organism: archaeon HR04 (assembly GCA_002898655.1). Lineage (GTDB taxonomy): Archaea > Thermoproteota > Nitrososphaeria > Nitrososphaerales > Nitrosocaldaceae > Nitrosocaldus. Next base: position 4,553 of record BEHG01000038.1, on the reverse strand, counting down.
CTTGCTGAGATCTCTAGCATAGATCTTAAACCTGCTAGGGATATGCAGTATGCACTGCAGAGTAGGCTTGGTGTAGCGTATGTATCCTCATGCCTAAGGAACCTAGCGTTAGAGTTGATAAGGATAGCTAATGATATAAGGCTGATGGCCTCAGGTCCCCTTGCTGGGCTTAGCGAACTAACAATACCTGCTGTTCATGCTGGCTCAAGCATAATGCCTGGAAAGGTCAACCCTTCACTTGCTGAGTGTCTTGACATGATCTGCTTCAATGTCGTTGGGAACGATCTAAGCACTGCACTAGCAGTTCAAGCAGGACAGCTAGAACTTAATGTTATGCTCCCTGTTATGGCAAGATGTGTGCTAGACTCAATGGATATGCTATCAAGGTTCATCCCAGTCTTTGTTGAGCATATGCTTGATGGGTTGAAGGCAGATGAGCAGAGGTTGAAGACCAACGTTGAGAGGAACCCAATAATGGTAACGCTACTCTCACCATACATAGGCTATATCAAGGCTGCAGAACTATACAAGGAGGCATTGAGGGAAGGGGTAAGCATAAAGCATCTAGTTGTAATGAAAGGGTTGATGGATGAGAAGAGGGTTGATGAGATAATAAGGGGTGCTGTAGGTTAGGAGTTTCCTCTTCTTATTTATTATGTGATAGGTGTTAATGTTATGGTCAAGGTCTGGCTTGAGGTGTATGGTTGCTCATCCAGCCTATCTGATGGAGAGATTATAGCAGGTATAATAGTAGGCAAGGGATACGAACTTGCAAGCAACTTTGATGAGGCAGATGCAAGCATAATAGTAACATGTGTTGTGAAGGATGCAACAGCAAATAGGATGGTTGAGAGGATAAAGCGATTATCAAGCAAACCATTGGTTGTTGCTGGATGCATGGCAAAGGCAGAGCCGAACAGGATAAGGAGGTTCAACCCTAGAGCAAGCATAGTTGGACCAAATGCTATAGATAGGGTTGATACTGCATTAGCATCTGCGCTTGATGGTAAAGGAATAGTCTTGCTTGATGGCTCGATGCAGAAGGTAGGATTACCAAAGATTAGAGTGAACCCAGTGATAAGTATGGTGCAGATAGGCTCTGGGTGCTTGAGTGAGTGCACATTCTGCGAGACTAGGATAGCAAAGGGTAGGCTTACAAGTTACAGAATAGGCGATATAGTAAGGCAGGTTAGGGAGGATGTAGAGCAAGGATGTAGAGAGGTATGGTTAACCTCAACAGATAATGGTGCATATGGTAGGGATATAGGAACAAACCTTGTTGAGCTTATAAAGGCTGTATGCTCAATAGATGCTGAGTTCATGATAAGAGTAGGGATGATGAACCCTCAATACCTACCCTTAATGCTCGATGATCTCATAGAGGCATATAGGGATGATAAGGTATTCAAGTTCATCCACATCCCTGTGCAGAGCGGGAGCGATAGAGTGCTTAGACTTATGCGTAGGGGGCATAGGGCATCAACATTCATAGATATGGTGAAGAGGTTCAGGAGGGAGTTGAAGCTATGCACTATAGCAACAGATATGATAGTAGGCTTCCCTAGCGAGAGTGAGGAGGACTTTGATGCTAGCATAGATCTCTTGCTAGAGGTTGAGCCAGATATTGTTAATGTATCAAAGTACAGTGCTAGACCAGGGACAGAGGCAAGCAGGATGGAGCAACTTAGCAAACAGGTTATAAATGAGAGGAGTAAGGTGATGCATGATGTTGTTAGCAGGGTATGCTACTCAAGGAACCTAGCATGGAAGGGCTGGGAGGGTACAGTATTGGTAGATGAGTTGACTGATGCTGGAGGAGGAGTACAGGGTAGAAACTTTGCTTACAAGCCAATCTATCTAATTAGGAAGGGGAGAGCAGATAATAATTATGATGATTACAGCAATGGACATAATTCTTTTAACAACGATGTGAATAATGCAAGGAGATTGCTGGGATCATGGATAAGGGTTAGGATAGATAGGGTTACAACACACTCTCTAGTAGGGAGCATCATCGATTAGATCAAATTTTTTAGACCTCTCATTGATTTATGGAGAAGCAAAATATTCTTAACACACCTTCCCTATCTATGCAGGCATGGAGCTTCCTTTACCTGCAATGATAATAGGGATAGGTGGTGCTGGCACAAAGATTGCAATGATGATGAGGGATGTATCTGCTCTAGATACCATGCTGATAAGCAGTAGTACAAATGACCTTGCTATAACTAGCATGAGTATGGATAAGAGGAGAAAGGTTAACGAGGGTGATGGAGGTAGAGGAGGTAGAGCATCAAGCCTATCAGGTGGAGCCAAAGAGCCAAGGATGGAGAGGGTGCTGATAGAGACGGGGATGCTTAATCCCTCACCGTATACGATAAGGGGATCACTCCTAGCATATAGGGATAGAATACGTGAGAGATTGATGGGTTATAGCACATTCATCATGGTAGCAAACCTTGCTGGTAGGAATGGTGTAGCAGTTGCACCATTGCTTGCTGATATGATCAAGGCTAATCATGATGAGGATGAGGCTACTGCTTGTAGCAATAGCAATAATAATAATAAGAGGAAGAAGGCTAGGCTCATCTCCTTTGTTATAATGCCATTCAGGTTCGAGCGTGATAAACTCTTCAAGGCAGGGATTGCACTAAGGAAGTTATCTGAGAGGAGTGACTGTACTATAGTTATTGATAATGACTCCTTCCTAGAAAATAACCCAGATCTAAGCATGGATGAGTGCTACAGGATAGCCAATGGGATGCTGTTAGAGGTCTTCAACATAATCATGATGGGTAGCGAGGTTGATGGTCTAAACATCCTCTCTGCAGGGATTGATAGCAAGGTAGATGTAGCAGTGAAGAATGCTCTAAGCATGCTCTATAGTAACACAAAGCCAGACAAGGTTAGGAGTGCATTACTCTACATATTCGATGGGAGTAGTGAAGGGGTAAGTATAGGTCTTATAGATGCTCTAGCAAAGAGCATAAGCAGTATACTAGTAGGGAGGCATGGTGAGTATGCTGTGGTTAGGGTATATAGTAAGGGAGGGATGATGCATGCTGATGATGAGAACTATGATGATTATGAAGGAATGGATGATAATAATAATAATGATGATAGCAGTATAGGTAGCAGTAGCATTAGTAGTAGTAGCGATACAGATGGAACTAGAACCAAGGCTGGAGTAGGTGATAGCAATGCGAGCGATGATTTCATGCATTCTACAATACTACTCTCTAAGGTTACTGGTTTGAGCAAGCTAGACTCATACGACCCGTTGAGTATACTACCAAGAGAATGCTTGCTTGACTGGGAGTATGATGAGTCTGAGATGAGGCTGAAGATAGATAGTCTAGTAGAGTTACCAAATCTAGAATAGCATAATTAATCAATCAATCTTTCTCTTTATTGCTTATGTAATTAGCTTGAACATATCTGCAACTGTCACTATGCCCACGATATTACCTTTCTCACCAACAAGCACGCACTTTGAGAACCTGATTAGTGGTATTATAGCCTTTGCTGGGGTTGAGGCATCAACTATTGGTGGCGCTGGCTCCATGATCTCTCCTACCCTACATTCATGTAGACTCTTGCTCCTCTTGCCCCTACCCTTCTTGCTTGCAGGGGTAGATGCCTTGCTTGGCTCGGTACCTGCACTTCTTACAGTATCATCACTACCGTTATCAGCATCAGCATCACTCTTAACCATCATATACCTCACTATCCCTTCTTCACTTATCATACCTACTGGCTTTGAATCAGCAAATACAGGGAGTTGGCTAAAGGAGTGCTTGCGCATCAACTCTATAGCATCCTGTAGTGTATCATCAACAGAGACGCTTATTATCTCCTTGCTACATATCTCAACTATCTTTGGCGATGATCTATCCTCTAGGGAGTTGAGTATCTCGAATATCCTCTTTGCTGTATCATAACTTGGCTTGCACCTTCCAGACTCTATCTGGTTTATCATGGATGTGCTTACTCCAGCAAGCATGGCAAGCCTCCTCTGTGTAAGTCCAAGCCTTACCCTTGCCTGCTTTATGTACTCTAAGCTAGGTAGCATACAGTATCATTGAATGATGTAAGGATATAATTATAGTTTACCTAATACTCATAGTATAATATGTATGTAATGCATATTCAATGCACTGAATAGCCTGAATTGAATGCAAAATACATATTATAATCATCAGATGCTTGATTATGCATGGTTAAGGAGTATAAGAAGCGTTATATAATAGACTCATTAGCATCCATAGTATTCTGGGTACCAATATACATAGCGTTTAACCTCTTCGTGCTTAGGCTTGAGTTATGGCAGGTACTTGCTCTAGCATCATTCTCTGCTGTAGTTAACTTTGCATTTGGAGGGTTGTTTGGAAGGTTCCTAGATGTATGGAGGAGGCTGCTTAAGGTACATGGAGGGTAACAGTATAGGCAATGTATGCAATTATACATTATGTTGATGATGGATGAGGATGTAATATGATTAATAATAATAATAGTGGTGCTTGCTAGTTGCTAGTTGCTAGTTGCTAGTTGCT
>BEHG01000037.1 GCA_002898655.1 archaeon HR04 | reverse complement strand
GCATTTGCATTGTCAGTGAATGAGAATTGGTCTTGTAGTAGTGATGGGAGTTCAAATGTTAGCAATGCTACTAGGCTATCAGTGAATGAGAATTGGTCTGATAGTGATGATGAGAGTTGTTGCTGTGCTAGTACAAAGGCTATTCCCACTGTCATTAAAAACAAAATAAATAATAGGGTTTTATTCCAGCTCATCTCTATTCCTCCTCTCTAACTACACATATGTCTATGGAATAGTTATCATCCAGGTTATCTGTATGCCTGAATATGCTTGATTCTGTGTCACTGTTAGATCTGGAAAGTCTGCAGCATTATTAATTTCGAAATATGGAACGAAATTAGCACCACTCCCATTCCCTAACCGTATATTCTCACCAGTCTTTAAGTCTAGAGTTCCAGTAGCATTTGCCGTATAATTCTGGAAGAGGAATGTCGCTACGCACTGAGCATTGCTAGAACTGGAGCTAGCTGTACAACTCATCTCTGAAGCCTGTAGTGTTGGCGTATTACCTGCTGGATCAGAATGCGTAAATGGGGTAGTGCTTGAAAACTTCATCGTCCCAACTGCAGCTACTGAAGCATTAGCATTGCCTAATACACTATATATATTCCTTCCCCTGAGCTGTTATAGCATTGTAAGCAACAGCTTCACTTACAACCTTCCCATCCTTATCCAACAACTCAAATGTCACTGGGTTCTTGAACTCTAACTTCTCAGCCATCCCATTGCCCTTGCTCTTCTGCTCCTGCTTCACCAACGTGCTATTCCCTAGCCCAACTGCAAGCACTGCAAATGCTAGTACTGCTGCAACTGCAACCCCTGCTCCTGCTATTATTAACGATCTCTTGCTCATCATTATCATCACTATAATCTAGCAATTATTTAACCTTTAAATGCCAAATGGTGTGTTTATACACCATGAAACAAAAATTAAAAAAATAAAAACACTATTCTGGTTAACGAGTAAATAACCTCTTCAAGAATGCATACTCACTGCTTATCCTTATCACCTTAGTCCTTCCAACCTGCTCCCACTCTATTATGCCTAGTTCACTCATCCTTGCTATATACTTGGCAAGGTTTGTATGATGGATATCAACACTCTTAGCAAGACCACGAAGTGAGCATGAGCCCTTTACACACAATGCTCTTATTACCTTCATCTCTATGCTAGGACCAAATAGGTTATACATTAGACTGAATACCTTCACAGCCTCAACATCGTACATGTATGCCCTTTTAGTATTAACATCCTCAACCTGCCCATTCATATACTTGCAACCTCTTTGTTATGCTCCATCATCATCATCCTCTCCTCTTCCTCCTAACTAACACAATAGAAGCAACTGCAACACCAACAAGAGTACCACTAACTACTCCTACTACTACTCCCCCTCCATCCAACCCCTACCATTTAATGCATCCTTTGAGCCAATCACTGCCTCAATCTCATCGCTATAAGAGCCCTCAACCCTCTTGAATGCAATATCTCTCTCCATCATGCTAGAACCTGCTTCAACTCTAAGCATATACACACCTTCAGGATCATCAGCACTGAACTGCTTAACCTTCAGATAGAAGCCATGATCACTACTCCACTCTCTGCCTCTTATACCATCATCCATAACATAGTAGGAGTAGCCTTGTGCATATCCTAGCCTAACATTATTACTGCTATACCATATAGAGCCATCTGGTGCAACAACCTTTATGCTTACACTCTCAGCAGGTCCAGATACAGAGCCTCTAACTACAAGATGATCCCCAATCCTGTAGTACTGCTCTCTACCATCTGTATAGTAACCATCTATACCAACTATCATGAAGTTAAGATCATCGCTCATCCCAACCCTCTCCTTCTGTGCATTAACAGGCGATAGTGTACCAATTAATAGCATCAGAGTGCAGATGTAGACCAATTTATTCATGTAACGGTTAAGAAAGAGGATATAGATAACCCTTTCTGTAATTGATTAAGGAATAGTAGAATTCACCCAGTCTAGGTAGAATAACCCTGATCTTATCCATGAGATGTATATAGAGATGAATATTGCATGTATAGACATGATACCATATAGCGTCATCAACATCATAGCATATACAGACACATACACCTGTGAAAGTGCTTATGTGATACAATGAGATTATCAGATAAAGAGGCTCAAGATGATGAAGCTTATATAGATTGGGTTGAGAGGCTAAGGTAAAGGGGAAGGGAAGGGAAGGGAGGGAAGGGAAGGGAAGAAAGAAGTTTAGGAGAGTTAGTGTGATGAGAATCACGAGGAAGGGAGAATATTCACCCTATCTGCCTTATCCTTGCCTCCATTGCATCATCAAGGTACATCTCTAGCACATCCCCTAACCTTAGATCCTTCAGACCCTTTGCTAGCCTCTCAGCCTTTGAAGGATCGACATCAAGCCCTAGTATGCTGAGCAGGAATGCTGCGCCATTCTTCCCAGCAAGTTCCCCAAATACTATCCTCCTCCTATTCCCAACTGCTCTAGGCTCTATTATCTCGTAGGCTCTAGGATCTCTAAGCACTGCTGCAAGGTGTGTACCTGCTTTATGCTTGAATGCGCTATCCCCAACTATTGGCTTGCTCTCTGGTGTTGCTATACCAGTGTACTGCTCTATAAGCCTTGAGAGATCCTTGAGCATATCAAGCCTAAGATCATCCCTACACCTATAGAGCATTGTAAGTATAACAGCAACCTCAGCAAGAGCAGGTATACCATTCCTCTCCCCTACACCATCTATTGTAACATGGATCTGATCTGCTCCAGCATCTACCCCTGCTAATGCATTTGCCAATGCTAAACCTAGATCGTTATGGCAGTGTACATCCAACCTTGTGATGCTAGCATCTATTGCTGCTCTAACCATGCTAACTAACCTATACATGCCTTGAGGCAGCATTATCCCTACAGTATCAGGGATGCTTATCCTCTCTATCCCTGCTCTGCTTATATCCCTAGCAATCTTTGCTAGGAATTCAGGCTCTGCCCTGCTTGCATCTTCTAGAGTAAACCTTGCCTTTAATCCATGAGCCCTTATATAATCAACAACATCCATTGCTCTAGCATATGCCTCTTCCCTCCCAATCTTGAGTTTGGATCTCAACTGCACATCAGATACGCTCATGTATGTTGCTACCCATTCAGCATCACATGCAATAGCAACATCTACATCCTGCTTTATTGCTCTACAGTGAGCAACTATATCTGCACTTAACCCAGCATCTATTATCATCTTAGTTGCTTGCCTATGATCCTCAGATATCACAGGGCTTATCTCAATCTGATCAACACCAAAATAGTCGAGCATCCATGCTATCTGCACCCTCTGCTTTACCGTGAATGCTACTCCTGGATGCTGCTCCCCTTCCCTTAGAGTGCTATCAAGTATGTTAACCCTTCCCCTATAGCCTCCATCTCTTACGTTATAGTTGAGTATAGCATTGTACCTCTCATCCCTTACAATACCATTATATACCATTGCATAGTAGTTAGGCTCATCTACATCTACTGCTCTACCTTGCATACCATCCTTATAGACTGAATGGTATATACGTATTTCGCTATTGTATTAGCATTTTATTGCAATAAGATGCCATTTAAAGACAATATTGGTATAGTAAATGCCTGATAACATCATAATAAAAGGAAGTTTGTACGAATTCCAAACATAACATATCAAAAGACTGTAGAGTAGAGCAGGTTAATCCATATGAAGATAACATCAGGTGACTACCCTCAATATTATTACAGTATTTGTATCATCAACGCCCTCTATCCTCCTTACATCATCTATACACCTGTTTATCTCTCCAATACTAGATGCGCTTATTATCGCTGCAATATCATACTGACCGGTTATCTCATACACAACCTCAACACCCCTCAATCCTTTAAGCCTCTCTGATACCTTTGCTGTATCCACAGATGGCTTAACAGATATCAAGGTTATGGCACTTGTCTTGTTGCTCATACCCAACTCTATTGTGAAGCGCTTTATTATGCCAGAATCCATGAGGTGCTTTATCCTCCTCCTAACTGCTGACTCTGATAACCCTACAGCCTTTGCTATCTCAACATACGATCTCCTGCTATCCTCCTTAAGTATGCCTATTATCCTCTCATCTATACTGTCTATTGCTATAGTATGCTTGTTATTACTATCATTACTACTACTGCTACTATCCCTTCCACTCCTCTCCCCTACCATCTTCTCACCCTATCCTCCAACAATATCATACAACACCCCTCCTCTCCTCCTCCCTAGTAAGCAGTGTATCTAGTATGGATAATGCCCTTGATGCTATATCCTCATCTATTATTAGTGGAGGTAAGAGCCTTATCACATTCCTTCCAGAGTAGAGCATCATCAACCCATGGCTTAGTCCATCCATCAACACATCCTTAACATCAAACCTTAACTCTACACCAAGCATAAGCCCTAAGCCCCTAACATCCCTTACCACCTTATGCTTATCCTTCAACGCTAAGAGTCCATCCTTCATATACCTGCCAATTCTAGATGCATTGTCTACAAGATCATCCTCTATTATACAATCTAAGGTTGCCTTGGCAGCAGCACATGCCAAAGGGTTGCCTCCAAATGTATTGGAGTGCTCCCCAACCTTCAGAGCATCCATGACCTCCTGCCTTGCTAGAACAGCACCCATAGGCACCCCTCCAGCCATACCCTTTGCAATACACATCACATCTGGCACAACACCCCAGTGCTCAGATGCCCATAGCCTTCCCGTCCTTCCAAGTCCTGACTGTATCTCATCTAGGATGAGGAGTAGATCGTACTTGTTGCATAACTCTCTAACGGTTGCAAGGTAACCATCATCTGGCACATTTATGCCCCCTTCACCCTGTATTGGCTCAAGGATTACAGCGCCTATACTCCTCCTCTCTCTACTATCCTGCTCAAGCAACTCCTTCAGCCTATCAGCATTACTGTAAGGCACAAAGTTAACCCCATCAAGCAATGGCTTGAATGGCTCCCTATACTTGCTTGCATATGTTATCGAGAGTGCGCCCATGGTCTTGCCGTGGAATGAGTTAACTGCTGCAACTATACCATGCCTCTTGGTGTACTTCCTTGCTATCTTTATTGCTGCCTCACACGCCTCTGCACCACTGTTGCATAGGAAGACCTTGCTCAACCCTTTAGGTGCAACACTAACAAGCCTCCTGAGAAACTCAAGCCTAGTATCATTATAGCATGAGCAATGGCATGTTATAAGCCTCTCAGCCTGCCTCTTAACTGCATCAACAACCTTATCATTGCAATGACCAACTAGGGCAACACCATAACCAGCCATGAAGTCTATGTATGCTTTACCATTGCTATCCCATACATATGCTCCTTTGCCTCTCACAAGTTCAACAGGGTAGCGTTGGAATACATTTGCTATGTAAGAGTCCTCTTCCTTCATCCTTGACTCTTCAACGTTCATACTGACACCTTCATTCATGCTATAATGCTACCTGCCATTGCTTATAACTGTACAGTTGAGATGCTTGAGTGCACTGCTTATAGGGCTCTCAACCTTGCCAGATGCTATTATCGCCTCTCTTACACCCATGCTCAATGCTTCAGTACATGCTAGAACCTTCTTCTCCATCCCATGCCCTATCCTTGGGAGCAACCTTTTAGCCTCATCAAGGGTTAGATGCTCAACCAACTTGCCATCCATCATAAGCCCATTCACATCGGTCATGAAGAGCACTCTATCAGCCTTGAGTGCTCCAGCAACGTATGCTGCTGCCCTATCCCCATCAACATTGAGCATCTCATACTCATCCCCTATAGCAACTGGGGCTATGACTGGAGTGTAATCTGATGCTAGAAGCATGTTAAGTAGTCCTGTATCAACCCTGCTTATCTTGCCTGTATAACCTCCCTCTATTGCAACCTTCCTGCCCCTCTCATCTATTATTACCAACTTCTTCTTCCTCTCAGCAGTTATCATACTGGCATCTATTCCAGATAGACCTACAGCCCTTATCCCATGCTTTAGGAGCATGCTTACTATCTCCTTGTTTATCTTCCCAGCCATGACCATTGTAAATATCTCTATAGTCTCTTTGTCTGTATACCTACTCCTTATCCCTCCTGGAGAGACTACAAAGCGCTGCTCCTTGCCCAACTTACCTGCTATCCTTGTTACTTCTTTGCCTCCACCATGAACTATAACAAGTTTATCATTGCTTAACACATACTGTATATCCTGTAGAGTAGTTGAATGCAACCCATCCACTATGCTCCCTCCTATCTTTATGACTATCATTACACTATACACCCTCTAATGGTGAGGCTTGTGATACCATCTTCATAGATAGCATAATAGTTAGTCATCATATTAAATCACCACAACCACAACCAAATGATCAGACTGGGGTCAAGGGTGTTATCAGTAGACCTTCAACCTCGTTGAATCCATACATCACATTCATACACTGCACAGCAGAGCCAGCAGCGCCCTTCATTAGGTTATCACTGGCAGATAGTGCAACTACCCTGTTGTTCCTCTCATCTATATCGAAGCCAACATCGCAGAAGTTAGAGCCTACTACGAACTTTGGATCTGGGTACTTGTATAGACCTTTGGTATCCCTTATTAGCCTCACGAATGGCTCGTTCCTGTACATACCTCTATACGCTCTCCATAACTCCTGTATGGTTGTGCTCCTCTTCAAGAATGCATGGTTTGTGCATAGTATGCCTCTAACTATGTTTACTGCATGAGGAGTCATGCTTACACTAACCTTCCTCCCTGCTATTATGCTAATCTCCTGCTCAATCTCAGCTGTATGCCTATGCTTGACAGGCTTGTATGGTCTGACTACACCATAACGCATGGCATGGTGTGTGCCAGAGGATGGTTTGCCACCAGCACCAGATGAGCCTATCTTGCTATCAACGACTATATGCTCAAGATCTATCAGATCATGCTTTGCCAATGGAGCAATTGCTAGGAGTGATGTTACAGCCATGCACCCAGGGCATGATACAAGTTTAGCATTCCTTATCTCATCCCTGTGGAGTTCAGGTATGCCATATACAGATCTGCCAAGGAGATCTGGGTATGGATGGTCCCAGCCATAGTAGTACTTGTACAATTCAGGGTCCTTGAGCCTGTAATCTGCGCTAAGATCTATTATCCTTACACCTTTATCGTATAACTTCTTCACTATCTCAACAGCCTTGCCATGAGGCACTGCTGTGAAGACTAGATCACAGTTGCTACCCAACCTATCAAGATCCATGGGGGAGAAGGTTATCTCTGTGAACCCTCTTAGACTTGGATGCACCCTATGCACATACTCCCCAGCATACTGCCTAGATGTTACCATAGTTAATTCAACCTTAGGGTGTGTTACAAGCAGCCTAAGCAGTTCCCCCCCAACGTAACCTGATGCCCCTACAACCCCAACCCTTATCTTCTTCTCTCCATTGCTGATACTTACACTCATGCTCTAACCACCTTCATAGCATAACTAACTATCTCCTGCGCTATATCAACGCTACTAACACTTGCTGCACCCCTAAACTCTACAGTGTTGTTAACCTCATGCACAAGCAATCCTTTAGCCTCATCCTCCATTATATCTATGCCTAGTACTCCCCCTCCAACAGCCTCAGCAGCCCTCAAGCATGTATCCTCCAACTCCTTGCTTATTGGGCATGGTTCTGCCTTGCCTCCCCTTGCGATGTTTGTCTTCCACTCTCCCTCTGCTGCATATCTATACACTGCTGTTATCACCCTATCCCCAACAACTATTGCCCTTATATCCCTTGGTGGTCTTCTAACATACTCTTGAAGGTAGTATATCTTACTCAACGGGTTTGGCATCTCCTCCCTCATCTCAACTATGCTCTCCATCATCTCCCTATCCTTCACAGGTATGACTAACCTTCCCCAACTCCCAACTATAGGCTTGAATACTATTGGGTAGCCTAGACCATTTGCAATCTCTATAGCCTTCTCAGCACTGAATGCAAAGTATGTGCTTGGTGTTGAGACACCATGCTTGGCAAGTGCTAGTGAGCATAACAACTTATTACCACATACCTCAGCAACACTATATCTGTTTATTGTAGGTATACCAAGGGATTCAAGGCATGCAGTTATGTACAGCCCTCTATAATGGCTTATACACCTCTGTATCACAACATCCCCAAGGCTTACACCATCTGGATTGATACTAGTCTTATTGCTACTAGTATTACCATTACCATTACCATTGCTATCTTTGATGATAGCATCTGTACTGAATACAAGGTCCTTGGCATCAACAAGCCTTGCATTATAGCCAAGTTTAAGTGCCTTATCCAACAACTCCTTCTCCTCCCATCTAAGCCTATCGAATACAATTGATATAGTTGTACCATTATTGAGATTACCTCTACTCATATTCATGTTCATGCTTGCTCACTCACCCCAATCCTCACCTATGCTCTCTGCAGGCTTGAGCATGATCTTGCCATTAGAGCGAGCAACTTCGTAGTTTGCTCCACAATCTGGGCAAGTAACTATCTCACCATCTACAGCATCATCTGGTACATTCAACTCCCTATCACACTCCAAGCATCTAACCTTAACCATGCATACTCACCCCATCTACACCTTCTGCTACTTGATGATGAGGGTTAGAGTGAGGGTGAGGGTGGATTTGGATGCTCCTAACCCTATTTGCAACTATACTCTGAAGCCCCCAGAGCTCAACGAACCCTCTTGCTAGGCTCTGATCGAACGTTGAGCCCTTGCTGTATGTTGCCAAACCCTCATCATATAGAGAGTATATAGATGATCTTGCAACTACCCTGAATGCACCCTTGTACATCTTCACCGTTACCTTACCACTGACATACTCTTGTGTAGAGTCTATGAACCTATCCAGATCTACCCTCAATGGTTCTAGCCAGAGACCAGAGTATACAAGCATGCTCCACTGCTGCTCAACCATCTGCTTGAACCTCAACTGATGACTTGTAAGCACCAACTTCTCCAACTCTTTATGAGCCTCTATTATAGTCAAGGCTGCTGGTGCCTCATACACCTCCCTAGACTTTATGCCTACAACCCTATCCTCTATATGATCTATTATGCCTACACCATACCTCCCAGCCTTCTCATTTGCATACTCTATCATCTCAACTATACCACTTCTTCTACCATCCCCATCTGCCCTAACATCATCTATTGCAACAGGCACACCATGCTCAAACTCTATATGCATGTAGCCAGCATCATCTGGCAGTAGTTTTGGATCGACATTAACCCATCTGAATGCATCTGTATCAGGCTCTCTATCTGCACTCTCAAGGTAGCCTCCCTCTATTGCTCTGCCCCAGAGGTTCTGGTCTATGCTGTACCTCTTCGCTTCAGATGATACCTCTATACCTTCCCTTCTAGCAAACTCTATCTCAACATCTCTAGTCATATTCATATCCCTTATAGGCGCAATTATGGTAGATGATGGCATCAATGCCCTCATCGTTATATCAAACCTAACCTGATCGTTACCCTTGCCAGTACACCCATGTGCAAGCACATCTGTACCCTCCTTTCTTGCTACATCAACCACCTTACTTGCTATCAATGGTCTTGCCAATGCAGTAGCAAGAGGGTACTTACCCTCATATAGCCCATTGGCCTTTATGCATGGCAACACATAGTACCTAGCAAACTCCTCTCTAGCATCTATGGTGTAGTGCTTAACAGCACCAATAGCCTTTGCCTTCTCCTCTATAGCCTTGAGATCATCACCCTGACCAACATCTACAGTTACAGTAACAACATCATAACCATACTTGACCTGTAACCATCTTATCGCTACCGATGTATCTAGCCCTCCAGAGTATGCCAGCGCAACCTTCATAGGGTGTAATCTGCAGATAACGCTACATTTATATTTTTTGTTCCTAGATTACCAATAT
>BEHG01000036.1 GCA_002898655.1 archaeon HR04 | reverse complement strand
CATGAGTAGGTTGTTGCTGAACGTTGTTAACCTGTAAGTTATCCTTGCATCATTATAGCAGTAGTTTGCAAGTTCATACAATGGAAGATCTCCTATGCTTCCTTCAAACTTTATCTTCGACTCGTTGATGAGCGCTTCACTTATAGCATTAAGTGTGTACTCTGAGTACTTATGGCTGAACGCATATATCTGTATGGATCTGTTTGTAAACGTTCTGTAAAGATCTATATGCACACCATGCTTCACTGCTGCTGAGTCCCTCTGCAATGTTATAGGTACCTCATCCCTTGCTATACCAAGGTTCAATGCCCTATTGTAAAGGTATGGCAGATCAAAGTCATCCCCGTTAAAGGTTATTATGAATGGGTAATCAAGCATCCTGTTGAATACACTCCTAAGCAACTCCCTCTCATCATCGAAGAATCTAACGCTAACCTTAGCATCAAGGGCATCTTTGCTTCCTATGCTATTCCCCTTCCTGTTGAGCAGGAAGATCTCATGCCTATCATCACTCCCAACCATCGCAACTGCTATAACCTCATTTCTTGCCCTATTTGCATCTGGTATCCTATCATCCTCAGATACAACCTCTATATCTAGCGCTACCCTCTTTATCTCAGGTATTGGTTGGTTTAGGAGTTTTGCCCACTCTTGAAGGTAGTTCCTCAACTCTTCGCTACTTGTCTTATCATCTGTAATGCTATCCCATATCAACTTCTTAAGTGCTAGATCAACGCTCTCAGCAACTCTATACTCATGTCTCTTCAACACTCCATCCTCTATAGAGTAGTATAGACCAACTATAAGCCCCTTATCATACAGATAGTTCTCATAGTACTTTATATCAGACTCCCATGTCCTTAGCATATTCCTCACACTCTTCTCAGTGCCTCCTATTGCAAGAGGATCTGTAGCAACTATCTTCAGCATATCAACCTCCCTATCGTTGAGTAGATCTGCCTTCTTAACACGCTCTATAGCAAGTATATCCTTCCTATCCCTTATCCCATCTAATACTGCTTGCTCATCCATAGCAAAGCAGTATGGCTTATGCCCAGTCTTATCATACCATACATGGATCATACCATCATCTGGATTATAGAACTTGAGTACTGCTACCCTCTTCTCACCATCGTATGTTGCTGATACAAGGAGGGATGGTGCAAGGCTATAGGTATCTGAGCAGAGCATCCTTATCCTCTCTGCTATGCTCATGTTAACAGTACTCTGCATACCACTATAACATCATCTAACATACTTATTAATCAATGGGTCATAGATATTTTTTATATGATGTATATGGTGTTATGCTGTAGGATGGATAGGTAGGCAGGTAGTAAGTAAGAAGTAAGCAAGAGTAGCAAGTAGGTTGGTCGGTGTTGGGTTATGATAGAGAGATTGAGGATGTACATATGTATGAAAGGATGGTGGATGAAAGGGTGAATGAAAGGATGAATGAAAGGATGGAAGGAAGGAGGAAAAGGGTTATGATAGGAATGGGTATGGTGGGTAGATGGGTATGAGTACTGATAGTACTGATATAGGCTCAAGCAGTAATAATAATAATAGCAGTAGTAGCAGTAGTAATAATAAAGATGATGGATGGGTTGAGCATGAACTGATAAAGCCAAGGAGTATAGAGAAGAGAAGGTATCAGATAAGTATTGCAAGTGTTGCAAGGCAGAAGAATACGCTTGTTGTGCTACCTACTGGCTTGGGCAAGACAACGATAGCACTGCTCCTCATAGCAGATACACTCAAGCATGGTGGGAGAGCATTGTTCCTTGCACCAACTAGGGTGCTTGTGCACCAGCACTACAACTTCCTTAAGGAGCATATACTGCATGATGGTATTGCAGTACTAACTGGAAATACACCAAGGCATGAGAGGATTGAAGTATGGAACAGCGCAAGTGTTGTATGCTCTACCCCTCAAGTCACACTTAACGATATAGAGAGAGGCTTGATAGATGCTGGTGACTTTGCCTTGCTAGTATTCGATGAAGCACACAGGGCAGTTGGAGACTACTCATATGGTAGGATAGCATCATTACTAGCAGATGCTAGTAGCAGTAGTAATAGCAGTAGTAGTAGTAGCAGTAGTACAGGAGCAGGTGTAAGGATAATCGGCTTTACCGCTACACTCCCAGATGATAAGGAGAAGGTGCTAGAGATAGCAAGCAACCTCATGATAGAGAGGATAGAGGTTAGGGATGAGAGCAGCCCAGATGTTAGACCATACATACAGGATACAAAGATAGAGTTTGTAACTATTACCCTCACACCAGTGATGAGGAGGATAAGGGAGCATGTAGAGAGGGCGCTCCAGAGCAGGCTTGAGGAGCTGAAGAGGCTAGGAGTAATAAGTAGTACAAGGGTTAATATGAGCAATCTTATAGAGGCTAGAGAGAGTATATCTAGCATAAAGGGTTCTACAGTGCCTCTCTACAGTGCTATAAGGCTTAGCCATGCACTCAAGGTACTTGATACTCAAGGTATAACAGCATTCACAAGATTCTATGAACGCTTGAGGGAGAAGAAAGGAGGTGTAGGTGTAAGGAGCCTTGTGGAGGATAGAGAGTTGAAGAGTGCATATGAACTTGCTAGGGGGGCAGAGCTCTCTGGATTGGAGCATCCAAAACTCTCAAGGCTTGTAGAGATACTAAGGAGGGAAGGGTTCTCTTCTGATGAGGGCTATTACAGTATTAGCAGCAGTAGTAATAATAGCAATTATAGGAGAGGCAAGGCACTCATATTCACAAGTTACAGGGACTCTGTTGAGGTAATCACATCGAGGTTGATTGCTGAGGGATTCAAGGTTGGTTATCTGATAGGCAAGACAGGGGAGTATGGGCTTAGGCAGGAGGAGCAGGTAGAGGTGGTTGAGAGGTTCAGGGCTGGTGAGTATAGCATCCTTGTTGCAACGAGTGTTGGGGAGGAAGGGTTGGATATTGCTGAATGTAACCTAGTCATCTTCTACGATAACGTGCCTAGTGCTATAAGGTTTGTGCAGAGGAAAGGTAGAACAGGGAGGAGGATGCCTGGTAAGGTTATAGTGCTTGTAGCAAAGGATACTATAGATGAGGCATATCATTGGATAAGCAGGAAGAAGGTGAGGCAGGTTAGAAGCATTGTAAGTATAGTGAATAGGATTATAGCCAATAGGAGTGGTAAAGATTATAGAAGTAACGGTAAGAGTAGTAGTGAGGATGGTGGCAGCTATGGAAACAACATCTACCATAGCAGTGCTAATCTAACCAACCTGGACGATTTCATAAGATAGCCAGCACCCTTACCTTTACATAAATTTAAATATCTTTCTGTAAAGAATCCATATAGTGCTACCTCCAGTAACACTTGCACTTCTTGCAATTAATGTAGCTGTATTCATACTGCTACAGAACACCAACTGGTATAGATTTGGTTCAATCCCATCATACCTGCTTAACGATCCATCCATGTTCTTGATAACATCCTTCACCTCCATGTTCCTGCACGCAAACATAGTGCATATAGCATTCAACATGCTAGCACTTGTAGCCCTAGGAAGGGTTATAGAAGATGCTATAGGTTCGATGAGGTACATCATCATATACATCCTATCTGGACTGAGTGGGGTTGCATTGCATACAATCTACTCCCTTACTACAAGCAATGGTTTCAATACGCCCGTGGTTGGTGCGTCAGGAGCGATATCAGGCATAATAGGATTAGCAGCAGCCATGGGTGACAGGTTCGCCTACATATGGCTTGCTGTTCAGTTCGTATTTGCCATTGCAGGGCTATCATCTATAGCATACTTTGCACATATAGGGGGCTTCATCTTTGGCTTCCTGATGGGAAGGCTCTACCACGATAGGATGTATAGGGATAGTACTTACCTTACATGAATGGTAGTAGGATGATATGGCAATCATTTACACAATACCATGCTAGATCTGTTAACCCAGCCTTCAACCAATCTAGTAAAGCATGGAGATATGGTTCTTCATAACCTATATCAACAATAATGTAAGTTGAGGGTGGTATAATGTAGGTTGAGGGTGGTGAGGAATGAGGAAGAACAAACCATAGCCATAGGATATTAATCAGAGTATGG
Source organism: archaeon HR04 (assembly GCA_002898655.1). Classification (GTDB taxonomy): domain Archaea; phylum Thermoproteota; class Nitrososphaeria; order Nitrososphaerales; family Nitrosocaldaceae; genus Nitrosocaldus. The sequence continues at coordinate 6,007 of BEHG01000036.1, read as the reverse complement.
TCATCCACATTCAGGAGTATGTGGCTTTCTATACCCACACTGCTTGGGGGTTCAACCCAGCATGGGCATAGTTGGCCCTCGCCTCTATCCTGCAGGTCTCTACGGGTTGCCCCGTATCCCCCTCTGCTTGATAGAGGCGACCACCAGCCATACGGACACCAAGGCTTCCCTTGATGCCAGGCCTGCTTGGTGGATCACTCCTTCTCCTGGTGGATGACCCACTACTATTATTATCCAGAATGTATGATATAAACATTACTGATTAAGATCTTAACATTACACTCAATAGAGTTTGACCCCTACTCTATCTATGCTTGCTTTGATGCTCTCAACATAAGTCTCTGGCTCTATCTCTATAACTCTTGCATCATCAGCATCTATTATCATTATTGAGTGTAGCCTAGAATTCTTTATCTCCTCCATGCTTATTGGAGGGTTAGAGTAGTATCTATCGCACAATGCCTTTACCCTTGCCACCTCTTCCTTGTTTCTATACCTTGGTGGTTTTAGGAAGAGTTCCTGAACTGGTAGAAGGCTTAGCACAGGGGTTGCAAGTGCAAACTTGCCTGCAAATGCACTGTACCTTGCTATCTTGCTTGCTACCCTTGCTGCAGTGTACGCCACTGGGTCTAGAGCATGCTCTGGAGGTACAAACCCAGTCTCTATCTCAACTATGAACACATTATCTCCCTTGCTTGCATATACATCGCATATGAGTACATCGTTCAACTGCCTCTCAACATCAACATCGTATCCATACTTTATGAGATGCTTTGCACATATAAGTTCAAGTACAGAATGATTTATCTTTACTAGATTACGCTTGTAGAGCTCAACAAGCCTCTGCTTTACATAGTTTATCCTCTTCATAACTATCTGCTCCTCATTGCTTGATAGCCTTGCTGCTACCTGCTCTATATCCTCTGTGAACCTCTCTACATCCACCATACCTCTATTAGCATAATTCAAATAAATATATTATCTTCTCTCCCTACTCCTCTACACTAAACTCCAACTTCTCCCATCTTGAGTCATAGATATGGATATCATCATCCTCATATGGGTAACTTACTATCATGCTTATGTAGCCTATGAAGTCATAGTTAAGATCTGTAAGTGATGGCTCGCTAGAGCCATTTGGATGGGAGTGCATTATGCCAAGTATAGAGCGATCGAATGGGAGCAATAGTGTGGGGAAGCCAGAGTAGTATGGACCAAAGTATGAGAATGGAGGTATCATGAGCCTCTCAACAGTAGCAGTATCCTTGCTACTCTTACCACAGAGGAGTAGTATAGCCTCGTTTGGATGCCTCATCTTGCAGTAGGATATTATGCTATCAAGCGCACTCTTCTTTATAATTACCTTCCTCTTCCTTACCATGACTATATAGTTATTAGTTGTAAATCCATAGATTAGTCTTTCTCTTACATTAACTTTATATCGTATTACTTCTATTAGTAGATAATGAAGCTTGATTATGCTAGATACAGTGAGAGGTTTGGTGCCCTAACCATAAACTCTGTACAGCATGTGCATGAACTAGACTCTGGGAATGCTGAGTACCATAGGAGTAGAACAGTTGCTCAGATATCTGAGAGGGAGTTGTACGATATGTACAATAGACTTGCAGTAGTTGTGCCAGTCAAGAATGAGAGGCTCAAACTACTTGAAGGGGTTATAAGTGGGATACCACATGACTGCCTTGTTATAGTTGTATCAAGCAGTTCAAGGAACCCAGTTGATAGGTACAAGTTAGAGAGGGATACACTAAAGCATCACGTACTCTTAACTGATAGGGATGTCATCCTTGTACATCAGAAGGATCCAGAACTTGCACATGTATTTGAGGCATTAAACTATCCATACATACTTGATGGGAGGATGGTTAGGGATGGCAAGGGAGAAGGTATGCTCATAGGACTGCTCATAGCAAAGATGATGGGCAAGGAGTACATAGGGTTCATAGACTCCGACAATTACATACCTGGAGCAGTGAATGAGTATGTTAAGATATACGCTGCTGGCATGCTCATCTCAGAGTCTCCATATACCATGGTTAGAATAGCATGGCGTTACAAGCCAAAGGTTGCGCAAGGCGGGCTATACTTTGCAAAGTGGGGTAGGATATCTGAGTATACTAACAGGTATCTCAACATGCTCATATCAAGCCATACAGGGTTTGAGACTGATGTTGTAAAGACTGGGAATGCTGGGGAGCATGCTATGAGCATGAGACTTGCTGAACTACTAGACTACTCATCAAGCTTTGCTATAGAGCCATATGAACTTGTTTACATGATGGAGGAGTTTGGTGGTGTGCTTGAGAGTAGGCATGCTGATGCTATGTATGAGGGAGTAAACGTGCTCCAGATAGAGAGTAGGAACCCCCATCTACATGAGGAGAAGGGCTCATCACACATAAAGGAGATGCTCAGAGACTCCCTAGCAAGTATATACTTCAGTAGACTCTGCACCCCTTCCCTAAAGAAGCAGATACTCAAGGATCTAAGGAGGGCTGGAGCGATAAGGAGCAAGGATGATATACAGAACCCCCTGCTTATGCCTTCAATCAAGGATGTTGATATCAACGAGTTTGCTAGGCTCATCAAGGTTAGATGCTCAACGCTGCAGTACTTTGGAAGTAACATAAGCGCACAGATGGAGGCTATAACAACCTAACTATCTTTACTTCTCAGTCAGTATAGCATCTGCTACTCATTAGTATAATTAAAATGGGGATACTCAAGATCAACCTTGTGTACAGATCAAGGCTGAAGGGAAGTCTGGATGAGCATGTACTAGCATATCTCTCATCCATGGATGAGGATACATCTCTACTCCCTTACGATATAGTTGGAAGTGAGGCACACTCAATAATGCTGTATGAGCAAGGTTTGATAAATAAGGATGAACTAGCAAGGATACTTGAAGCACTTGAGAGCGCAAAGGGTATCTCTGCAGATGAGTTGAGGAGCATGAAGGAGCGTTACGAGGATGTGCATGAAGCGTTGGAGGCATATGTTATAGGCAAGGCAGGTATAGATGCTGGAGGGAAGATGCATACAGCAAGGTCAAGGAATGACCAAGTCACGCTAGATCTTAGGATGAAGGTTAGGGATGATATAACAGCAATAGAGTATGCTATACTTGAGGTTGTAGATGCTCTACTTGCTAGAGCAAAGGAGTGCATTGATGCTGTTATGCCAATGTACACACATCTCCAGCATGCACAGATAGGCTCCTTCTCTCATTACCTCTTAGCGTATGTGGATATGCTCCTAAGGGATGTGGATAGGTTAGAGTCATGCTATGCTAGAGTTAACCTATCCCCTCTAGGCTCATCTGCAATAGGAGGAACCTCTCTACAGGTTAACAGGGATAGGGTTGCAAACCTTCTAGGCTTCAATGGTATAGTTGAGAATAGCATAGATGCCACAAGCAGCAGGGACTTCCTGCTAGAGTTCTGCTCTTGCTTGTGCATAACGATGCTTGATCTAAGCAGGATGGCTGAGGATATGGTGCTATGGTCATCATCAGAGTTCAACTACATAGAGCTGTCAGATGAACTTGCATCAACCTCAAGCGTTATGCCACAGAAGAAGAACCCATGCCCATTGGAGTTGATGCGTGCTAGAGCATCAACAGTGCTAGGGCTACTTGCTTCCATCATGGGTATAGTAAGATCACTACCTTCTGGTTACAGTAGGGATCTGCAGGAGAGCAAGAGGATAGCATTTGATGTATTCAAGATAGTGTATGAATCCCTGCTTATAATGAGGCAGGTGGTATCAGGGATTATTGTGAAGAGGAAGGATATGCTCAACGCTGCAGAGAAGAGTTATGCAATAGCAGTTGATGTTGCAGAGGAGTTGGTTAAGAGAAGAGGGATAGCATTCAGAGTTGCTCACAGGCTGGTTGGGGCAATTGTAGCATATGCCAATTCACATGATAAGAATCTAAGGGATTTAAGCATGGACGATCTCAAGGCTGCACTTGATCCTTTCAGGATTGATAAGGATTCAATGGATATGGTTGAGGCTATATCATCGATTGTAAGGGATTCAGATCCATTAACTTCGTTGAGGAGGAGATCATCCAAGGGTTCTCCAAATCCAAGTGAGCAGGAGAGGATGATACATGATAGGGAGGTTAGGAGTAAGGAGTATAGAGCAGAGATAGATGCAAGGCAGAAGGAGCTTGAGCATGCTCTAGCATCACTTCAAGAGACTGTTAACAGGTTCTTGGGTAAAGTGGAGTTAAGTTGAGTTGAGTTAAGTTAAAACTAATAACATCATATATGTTCACAATTACTTGATACATAACAGTTTTCATTCTATCTACTCTACTCTGCTCTACTACTCATCTTAACTCCTTGCTGAGATCTATTGCACATTGGCTCTTATCACGCTTGTACAAACCTTTGCACTTGTAGCAGTAGTAGTAGGTATTCTTGTGGTATGCACACCACTGACTGTATATGATGAGACCATCACAGTAGCAGTAGTAACGTGGAGATGTGCATCTATCATCTCTCTTTGGGTTGAATACAACATCTTGCTCATCCATCATAGATACTACTAATACATGGAAAGATATATCTTATTTGGTATATATCTAAAACTTAATGAAGGATTATGATGATGAAGAAGGAGGAGAAAGGGGATCATTCATAGCCTACCTTATAACCAAAGGTAGGAGGAGTGGGAAGGAGCATAGGGTACCCCTCAGACTTGTTAGATACAATGGCAGACTCTATGCATCTAGGCGTGATATGAAGAGCGATTGGATGAAGAATATACTCCACGATCAACACGTTACAGTTGAGATGGTAGATGGCAATAGGCTTGAAGGTATAGCAAGGCTTGTTGATGATGAGTCTCTCTGTAGGATAGTATCTATGTTAAAGTATAAGGATGAGGCTAGAGCAAGTATGAAGAGAGTAGTTGTAGAGATAGAGGTTAAGGGAGATAGTAAAGAATAATTTTACCATCATCCTATGCAAGGGGCATGGTAGTGGGTATGTACAATTACATAGCAGAGAGTTGGAAGAGGCTATATAAGGAGAGGAGTGATATACTAAAGCAGAGGATAGTTGCTGTTAGGCATGAGAATGCTATAGTTAGGGTTGATAAACCATCCAGACTAGATAGGGCTAGAGCCCTTGGCTACAAGGCAAAGCAAGGGTTCATAGTTGTAAGGGTGAGGGTAAGCAAGGGAGGGATGAGGAGGAAGAGGGCAAGAGCAGGAAGGAGACCAAAGCATATAGGTGTTGTGAAGATAAAGCAGGCAGAGAGCATGAAGAGGGTTGCTGAGCGTAGGGTTGCAGAACGCTATCCAAACATGGAGGTTAGAGGCTCATATTACCTATTTGAGGATGGTAGATACTACTGGTTTGAATGTATACTAGTTGATAAGAGCCATCCAGCAGTGAAGAACGATAGAGAGTTAAGGCATCAACTTGTATTTAAATGAATGAATTAGTAGAAATATTGACAATTTCGTAATCATTTAGATCTTTGTATCATATGCTATTATGCTGTTGTTATTAACCATTGGGTACAGGAATACACTAATCGCAGTTATGATAAATGCTTATACAAGCATCGTATCCTTTACATCTAATCAACACCTCTAGAACCCTACAAGTGTTGGTTGTGCTGGTTTTATAACCTCCCTTAATAGTACTGTTGCATAACTGCCCTTTGGAAGAGCGAATCTAACCCTTATCCCTCCATTGCTAGAGACCATCTCAAATGTGTTGTAGAGTAGTAACAGTGGCGATGGTCTAAACCCACCCTCAACGCTTACCTCTTGCATCTCCTTGATGTAAAAGTCCTTACTACTGATCCCTTCCTCCTCCATAACCCTCTCAACTATTGTACCAAACCTGCCTATGGGCTTGAATGTAAACCCTACTAGTGGTATTGCAGGAACAAGACCACTCTTACTGCTAGAACCATCAAACCTGCATATATCTCCAACCTTATTATTAGCATCAATACTGAA
>BEHG01000035.1 GCA_002898655.1 archaeon HR04 | reverse complement strand
TAAGGTATGCAAATTAGTTAAAGAGAGGTGAGGGTGGATGAGATATATGCTTACAAATGGTAAAGGCAATGGCAAAGGTTACAAGATAGTACTTACAGGCGACAAGTGTGCAATAAGCAACTACAGAGGGTTCAACTGGATAGGCTTCATAGGCTGTATACCATCAAACTACCCAAAGATGCCATGGAATAGAAGGATAATGGAGGATGTGTTCTTTGCAACCAAGAGTTACGATGGCAATGGCGATGGGGATGAGGGAAGGTTAAAGGTTGCCCCATATGGGATAAGGAAGGTAGAGGCTGCACTCCTAGAGTATGGGTTCGATGAGAAGGATGTTATAGTTGCTGATCCACGCAAACTACATAAAGTTATAGGAGAGGAGACCAAGGTTATAGGCTTAACTGTACATGATCCGATGGGCTATGCTGCTGTATCCCAACTTGTAGCATGTATGTTCAGGCTTATAAACTGGTGGCCTGCACGATCATACACAGCTATGGCATTCAACGATCTCATAACAAACCCATTGCTGAAGATGTATGGCTCAAGGCTTATAGTAGGAGGACCAGGGATATGGCAGCTGGAGGAGCATCCAGAGAAGATTGAGGAGTGGGGAATAGACTGCCTTGTTGATGGTGAGGCTGAGGGTATAGTAGGCAAACTATTCGATATGGCTGTTAGAGGAGAGCAATTACCAGCAAAGGCAAGGGGTATGCCAGTGAAGAGCGATGATATCCCCTTGATAAGGAACCCATCATCTAGTGGTATTGTTGAGATAACTAGAGGGTGTGGGAGGGGGTGCCAGTTCTGCTCTCCTGATCTACTCATGTTCAGATCCATACCCAAGGAGAGGATACTGAAGGAGGTTGAGTTGGAGGTTAGGCATGGGTTCAGGAACATAACACTTCACTCTGAGGATGCGCTCTTCTATGGCAGGAGAATGGGTAGTTTTGATGTAAACCATGATGCAATAGTTGATCTATGGAGGAGTGTTAAGAGCTTCCCTGGTGTTAGGAGTGTAGGCACAGACTTCTTCTCATGTGCAAGCGTTAAATCAAGCCCCAATACGCTAAAGGCAATAGCAGAGATCATGGAGTTGGATGAGAAGAACCCTGGATTCGTTGAGACTGGGCTTGAGACTGTGAGTCCTGAACTTGTAAAGATGATAATGCCTGGCAAGGTAAAGCCCTATACAATAGAGGAGTGGCCAGATGTTATAGATGATGCTTTAAGCATACTGGATGATAACCACTGGTTCACAATAGCATCGATGATGACAGGACTACCTAGAGAGAGTGAGAGGGATGTTATTAGATGCCTTGAGTTCATAGATAGGATAAAGCATCATAACGTATTCATCTGGATGTTCCCATTGATGCCTTTACGCTCGATGCGCAAGCAGGCAGCAAAGTGGATGCCAGAGTACACACCATTAAGGCAGGAACTCATACTTGAGGCTACAAAGCACTCAGTAGGTATGATAAACAGATATGCATGGACCCTGCTTAAGCCATTGCCAGTACATCTTCGCTTCATAGCATACAACTTCCTCAAGTATGTATCGAGTAAGATGCTTGAGTACCTGAAGGAGGCTGAGGATGCAATAGAGGGTGGGCATGAGGATAGGCTAATGCTCTACAAGGATCTAGTTGCTGTTAACGATGAGGGTGAGGCTGTTATGAATATAGCAGGAATAATCAACGAACTTACAAGCCTGCAGAGGTTGAACAAGAATGAAGAGGAGTGAGCAGCAGTAGCAGATAAAGTAAGGAATAATAATAATGATGATGATGGTTTGCTGATAACTCTAACTGCCTTATAAGACCTTTTTATTATCAATATAACCTTCAACATCATTTAGGCTCAACCCTTTACTACTCCTCGCTATACTCCATCTTGAGTCTATAGGCTTCATGTAGAATGGGTAGAGCATGTATGCTAGAGCAAGCATCAACAAGCCTAGAGGATCATCCTTGGAGGCCTTGAGCCCCTCTACAACCATGCTCTTCACTGGCAGCCTTATGTTGAGCCTATCTATGAGATGGGCTAACTCTCTATGCCCAGCAACTGCCCTCCTAACCTGGGAGATGAACTCCTCTATGCTCTCAACTGGCTTGAACCATACTATTGCATCGTCCCTATACCTAACCTCATACCCCATCTCAAGCGTTATGCACTGCATGTAAAGATCTATTGCTATAGTACTGCTTGGTATCCTTGTAGCCTTTGCTATACTACTCCTAACTGCCATTGCTCTACCCATTGCTATGTATTGGTTTATGCCTAGAAGCCTTACCCTCCTAAGCCATGATGAGTTGAATACACTAGCCCTTGCTGCTATCCTTTGCCCATAACTGCTCATCTTGCTATTGTGTACAGGCATTGGGTTTGCTGCAGATAACCCTACATGCTCATCCTCCATGGATGAGGCTAATAGCATGGTAGCATCTCTAGCAGGTATAACATCTGCATCATAGAGCACTATCACATCGCTCTTACTACTTGCATTCTCAAATATCTCATTCCATGCACTTGCTGCCCCCCTCCTCTCATCATGATGAAGGAGCACTATACTCAACACGCTCTTGCTTGCAAAATCCTTAACTATAGTAGGGGTAGCATCGCTTGAGTCATCAGAGACTATAACCTCTGCAACCTCATAACCGTTGAGATGCTGCACCTCTAATGCCTTGAGCAATGCTAGTATGCTATCCTGCTCATTGTAAGTTGGTATACCTATGCTTATCCTCATGGGTTTAAGTATTTATCGAGGTTATTAATTACTAATCTTGGGTCCCGCGGTAGCTCAGCCTGGTAGAGCTTCCGGCTGTAGTGGTTGGCCCTGCCATTAGGCTGACCCGTTCAGCCCTACTGGGCAACAGAAGAAGATGAGCAGAGACCGGAGTGTCGGGTGTTCAAATCACCCCCGCGGGACTACTAACAGTCACTGCCTATCAACGCATAGATGCCTCCACTAGCATAAGCAACTGCTATGAACAACCTTGGGAGCATATGAAGTAGATCTGCTGGTAGCAATGATGATGATCCTACAAGTATTGCTACTGGAAGGAGGGATGATGATACTACCCCTACTATCAACTGCTCTTTGCCTAGATCACTATCAGCACCAATCCTTTCCCTTCCATGCTCCTTACTCTTCCCTTCACCACCATTCTTCTTATCTCCATCTCTCCTCATCCTACACCCATTCCATAATCCAGTTATTCTACCAAGTATGTATGTAGATATGTTGCCACATCCTATACCTAGAAGTATGAGGTATTGGTAATCTACAGGATACAATGCTATAAGTAGGAATGGTAATGTCCATGCTAAACCATTAACAGCCTTTGCCCATCTAGGCCATGAGATGCTTTGCCTGAACCTTGTACTCATGACCTTGAATATATCTGGGTTCTTTAACCTGAAGAGATATATGCTCAGCACAAATACACCGATCCATACCAATGGGTATATGTATGGTGATGCGTAGTAGTAGTAGATGTATGCTATCTCACTCATGTAAGATGCTGATACTATACCTACTGCTATACTTATGAAGAATATACCAGATGTGTACCTAAAATCATCTCTAGGCATCCTCTCTCTACCTTATGAATATTAAATCTAATTTGACTGCTCCTAACATAACATTCACTTATCTTAGCGTGATGTTGAATATAGCATTAACTATAGGTAGAAGGCTAACTGAATGAAGTAGCAAAGGATTAAATAATCTATAGCAAGTGCATTACACATGCCTAGATTCAAGACAGTTCAAGAGGCATTGAAGATAATAGGGCAGAAGGACCAGATTCGAAAGGTGTGGAGTTAGTTAGTTAGTTACATTGCTCCATACCCGAATGATTTTGGTGTCATAGCCCATGTAGATCATGGAAAGACTACGATGAGTGATAGCCTACTTGCTGCAACTGGTATGATAAGTCCTAGCGTTGCTGGAGAGGCTCTAGCACTAGATTACTGGGACCTTGAGCAGCAGAGGCAGATGACCATCAAGGCTGCAAATGTTACGCTCTACTATGAGCATGAGAACAAGCCATACGTTATAAACATGATAGACACCCCAGGACACATAGACTTCACAGGGAGGGTTACTAGGAGCCTTAGGGCTATAGATGGTGTATGCGTTGTATGCGACTCGGTTGAAGGGATAATGACGCAGACTGAGACTGTTACAAGACAGGCATTAGAGGAGAGGGTTAGACCAGTGCTTTACATAAACAAGATAGACAGGCTTGTGAAGGAGTTAAGGTTAACCCCAGACAAGATGCAGGAGTGGCTTGCTAGGATAATAGCAGACTTCAACAGATTAATCGATATATATGCTGAGCCAGAGTTCAAGGATAAGTGGAAGGTCAGCATCCAGAACGATAGCGTTGCGTTTGGCTCAGCAAAGGACAGATGGGGCATAACTGCAAGCATAGCAGCAAAGAAGGGCTTCAAGTTCAAGGATGTGTACGATGCATACACAAGCCCAGATGGGGCAAAGGGGTTAGCAGAGAGAGTGCCACTACATGAAGCGATACTTGGCATGGTTGTTAAACATCATCCTCCTCCCCATGTTGCCCAGAAGTATAGGATACCAAAGATATGGAAGGGCGACCTTGAGTCTGATGTTGGAAGAGCATTGCTTGAATGCGATGAGAATGGCCCAGCAGTGATGATGGTTACCAATGTTGTTGTTGATCCTCAAGCAGGACCAGTTGCTGTAGGAAGGCTCTACTCTGGAACCATACACGATGGTGATCAGGTATACCTTGTAGGGAGCAAGAGGATGGAGAGGGTTCAATCAGTTACCATGTTCATGGGGCCGTACAGGGAGATAGTTGGAAGTTTGACAGCAGGTAACATACCTGCCCTTCTAGGTCTAGAGCATGCAAGGGCTGGAGAGACTATATCAAGCATAAAGGATATAGTGCCATTTGAATCTATAAGGTATGTATCTGAGCCAGTTGTAACAGTTGCAATAGAGCCTAAACATCCAAAGGATCTACCAAAGCTCGTTGAAGCGTTAAGGAGGATAAGCATAGAGGATCCTAACCTTGTTGTGAAGATAAATGAGGAGACCGGGGAGATGCTCATGGCTGGGATGGGTGTGCTACATCTTGAGATAGCAACAACGCTACTACAACAGCAAGGATTAGAGATTGTAACCTCTAAACCATTGATAAACTACAGAGAGTCTATAAAGAGCAAGGCTGGTCCTGTTATGGCTAAATCTCCAAACAGGCATAACAAGGTGTATGTTAGGGTGGAGCCATTGAGTAGCGATGTTATAGATATGCTTGTTACTGGCAAGATAAACGAGAATATGGATAAGAAGCAGATAGCATCTCTCCTTAGAGAGAAGGGCTGGGATGCAGATGAGGCTAAGGGTATAGTAGCAATAGAAGGGAGCAATGTATTCGTTGATGCAACAAAAGGTGTTCAGTACCTTCAGGAGTCTATGGACTCTCTACGTTCAGGGTTTACAGATGTGATGCTTGCTGGTCCATTGGTGCAGGAGCAGTGTAGAGGCATCAAGGTTGTACTTCACCACTTTGTGCCACATGAGGACCCAGCACACAGAACCCTTGCTCAATTGCTCCCAGCATCAAGGAGGGCTATAATGGGTGCCATGCTGAGTGCTGATCCAGTCATACTGGAGCCTATACTTGGCATAGAGATAAGGTGCCCTGCAGAGATGATAGGTACGGTTGCAGGAGTGCTCTCAAGCAAGAGGGGCAAACTACTCAACATAGACCAGAAGGGAGTTATAGCGATAGTTCAGGGTGAGATACCTGCAGCAGAGACATCTGACCTCTCAGAGGTTATGAGGGGAGCAACTGCAGGCAAGGCTATGTGGAATACACACTTCAAGATGTGGCAGGCAGTGCCAGCATCGCTTACACAGCAGTTGATAGCAGAGATAAGGAAGAGGAAGGGGCTGAGCCCAGAACCACCTAGAGCAGATGAGTTCATAGATAAGGAGTAGATAGATGGGTAAGTAAAGGAAGGAAATGATGCTGGAATTGGAAGAGAATAAGGTAGTGCAGTAGTTAAATCTATACTTGCACCTACATTTATTATATATTCTTGAATAATCTACCAGCCAGAGATGATGGTATTGGTTTAAAGGTGACTAGCTGATGCTATGTTATGCTATGCTATTATCCTAACCATAATATTAAAGAAAGGTAGCACAAGACTTAATTTTACCATTGTAATATATAATTACAATGAACAAGGAGCATGATGAGAATAGTGGTAATGGCGATGGGGATGAGTATGTACTTGCAAGTATAAGCGATGTTGGGTTCGTTGATCCATATGGGATAGAGGGTGCACTAGTACTTAGATCTAACGATGGGAAGGTATTCCACATGCGTGCATTCTCTGGTGAGGTTGCAAGGCATATAGATAGGTTCAGGCAAGGTGACAAGAACAGCATACCAACCATATACAACCTTGTAAATGAGATAGCAGAGTTGGAGGATCTACTGCTTACTGAGGTTAGGGTGTATCCTAGTGGCTCAGCGCTTAGGGCAAACCTCTACTTCAAGGGCAAGAACAAGGATATAGTACTCAGGAATTATAGGGCTTCAGACTCTATAGCCCTTGCTGCATACTACGATATACCCATAAAGGTTAAGAAGAATCTCTTCTACGATGAGTTGGATGTGGAGAAGTTAAGATAATGATGTACCATCATTATTCTATTTAGACAATACACAATCAAGTTAGTATTGTGTGTAACATACCCATCTCTATTGCCCTCCTTATCTCCATTGCTATCCTTCTACCAACACCAAACACCTCGCCATGCATATACTTGGTGTAGGGGCTTGTAGTAGCAAGTATAGGGTTCCCTGGCACCCTTGGAGATACATCATACACTACCACATCAAGATCACTAGTTACTACACTCTGCAGTGAGAATACACCTATAATGCCTGGAGGGTACTCCTGCTTCGCTGCACTAGCAAACCTATCCCCCAACTCAAAGACCTTCTCAAGCATAGACTCCCTTATGCTTGCTGGCATATGCCCAATCTCTATATTCTGCACTGTTATATCCAACTCATCCATCATCTCCAACTGCTGCCTTGCTGGTATGCTTATAAAGTCATGTAGGTTCGTCTGCAATCTCCTCTCTATGCCTAGAAACTCAACCTCATCACTTATTGGGGAGTAGAAGTAGTTGAAGTTGAAGTATGTGCCTATAATAAACTCCTCTATCGTTGCATCTGCTAGATCCTCCCTGCTTATCATACCCTTCTCTATCCTTGCCTCTGCCTTCCTTACATAATCCTCGTACGATGATGCTATGAAGAATGCCCTCTCAAGTTTGCGCTTTGCCTCCTGCACCTTGACTATCACTGGCCTATCTATGCTCCTAGCATCCTTCATTATCCTTGGATACCTTATACCTGCTCTAGCAAGCAGGTAGTACTGGTTCCTCTCATACTGCCTATCCTCTATCCTAAGCATGCTCCTATTACCAAATATTGGGAGCATGAGTTCATGCTCAACAGCATCATAGCCTAGGTATGCTGTCAATGCTCTATGGGGTACTACTATAGCATTCATCTCCAGCAGCCTTGATTGTACATCCTTGCTTAGCATATCCTTGAAGTTATCAAGTACTATAACCTCATCTGCAAGCCTCCTGAACCTCTTGTATGGCAACTCCCTCCCCTTCTGGCATACAACAACCGTCCTGAAGCCCTCATCCTTTGCCCCATCCATTATCTCTAGTGCTGAATGGCTACCCAATACACATATAGTTAGATCATCTAGATGCAACTTACCATACCTATCCACTATGCTCTTCACTTGTACTCTATCTTGCATATACCTATACCAGAGGATCTCTATAATCAGCATTTCTATTTATGATGATTCTCAGGGATGAGAATAGTATATGCTATTTATATCATTAAAAGTGTAGTATTAATATATGCTCAAACTCTCAATCTCAACAAAACATATAGTACTATTGACAGTTGGTCTCTTTGCAATATTCGCATCTATAGTTGCTATTATAGCAAGTGAGATGTTAGAACCACAATCAAACTACAAGGAGAGTACATACATAACACTTGTATTCAACTCCTCTGGCGATATAGAGGGTATAAAGGGTATAACTGGCACGAATCCATTGCTAGTTGCAAGGAGCTCAACTATGCATCAGTTGGCTATAACCGTTAAGAACCTCGATGATGATAGACACCAACTCGTTATAGATAGGGTAGCTATGAGTAAGATTCTTGGGTTCTGAGCTATATAGCCATTGATAGACATACATAGCTCTTGGGATTCATCAGCCTAAAGGCTCTCATGAGTTCATCGAGCCCTTCATCAGCCTCCTCCCCTGTCAGGGTGAACCCACTCCAAGTCTTCATAAGCTCTTTGAAGAGCCTTGGACTTGGAGAAAGCCCCTCCATCTGAAGGTATAGGTTTATAGATGCATTCAACTGCCTATCAATCCTCATCAACCCACAGCTACACTCATACACTGCTCCTTTCGGGGCATTAATCATCCCACATCTGGAGCACATCTTCGTTGTATTCTTTGGGTTGAGGATAGCGACCATGGGCTTGTAGGCTTCTTTAAGAGTGTAAAGCCGCTCCATCGATATATATTACAACTTATACCTATTTAAATCTATCTATCTTGAAACTGCTGTCTACGGCAAAGGGGATGAGGATACCATATACCTGAGTGGGGTATCTGAAGGCAGTTACAAGTACAGAGATGGTCTAAACAATAGAGTGTTAGGGGAGTTTAAGGTTGTAAAGGTAACTGCACGTGGTTAACTCATTCAATCTTGCTCAATATTGCTCAATCTTACCCATCTAGAAGAGAATGAAAGAGGAAGGTATTAACTCATACACAGTCACAGTCGTTAGTACTCAGCCTTTCTATCTATTGTACCCTTGATCCTTGCTATCCTCTCTACCCTCTTCATGAATATCAACGCTACTACTATCATTAGTATAGTGCTAAGCAGTAGATATACCATGCTACCATACACATTGTAACCCAAGAGTGATGCTCTTACAACGTTGAGGAAGTGTGTTGTTGGTAATGCTCCCCCTATCAATGATACAGGGTATGGTAGCATGCTTGGAGGAAATACTACGCCAGAGAAGAGGAAGAGTATACCAGTTGTATACTCGCTCAGAGAGTACTGTAACTTGAATGTTACAAGGTTTATTGCATACAATATCATTCCTAGGGATATGAATGCTGCTACTCCCAAAGGTATAGATGCTATTAGAGCAGGGTAGTCTATGCTTGAAGCATCTATGGGCAAGTGTAGTGCAAAGTAGTGTGAGAATATGATGTTACCTATTAGCATTGATACTGCAACGGATACACTTGCGTTTATTGCAGATGCTACCCCCCTTCCAACTATGTATGGTTTGAGTGATGATGGTGTTATGTATATATGCTTCAACACCTCATACTTTGCCCTATCCTCATGCACCAGATATGCTAGAGATATTGTTATGGTTGCAGGGTATATGAAGAATACCGCTCCAGTGAATGTGTAGAAGAATAGATCTCCCCTGCTCATGCCAGATGCACTACTCCCTATAACGAATACCAAGCCTACTAGGATAACACTTGCTATGGGCTTTGCTATGAGATATGTTAGGAATACGAATGGATTGGTCCAGTTAGACTCTACCTTCCAACCAAGCCATATCCCCTGCACTACTGTCCTTACAACCCTGCTTGCATACACATCTAGCATGTGAACCAACCTACCTACCTCTTGTTAGTTACTTGCCTACTACCTACTGCCACCTCAATGTTAGCCTACCATGCCTCTTACTTGTCTCCTCCATCCTCCTCAACGCTATATATGCTAGGGGCAAGAGTATAGCAACTAGAAGGGATAACCCTACTATATGTAGGGTAACATCCTCAATACCTTTACCCATTATGAGCAGTAACCTTATTGCATCTATACCAAAGGTTAATGGTATCATACTTGCTACTAACTTTACTGCATGTGAGAATACCTGACTGCTTAGAACAGGATAGTATATGCCAGAGAACAGGTATATGGGCTCCTGTAGAAGATCTGCTATATGGGTTGCCTCCCTTCCGTAGAGGAGGAAGAGAGATGCAAAGAGCATGCCCATACCATAAAGTGCTGTTATGGTAAGCAGGAATACTATTAGCAGTGCGTTAACATCCACA
>BEHG01000034.1 GCA_002898655.1 archaeon HR04 | reverse complement strand
ATATCTGCAAATGCAAGGAACCTCTTGGCTGTGCTCAACCCTACCCTCTGGAAGTTCTTTACAAGGAAGGAGATGAGTGTATCACCCATTGCTATGGAGCGTAGATGGGATCTGAATGGTTCAAGGTCGTTGATCTTAACACTCTTATACTCACCATCAAGCAGTGTTGTGTAGTGTATCTCATCTGCAAGTGGATCTATCCTATCTATCCTAACCTTATCCATATCCTCAACGCTAATATTCAGCATAACTAGCAGTGATGCTGCAGTCTTCATGCTAGTAGATAGCCTATCCCAGCGCTCCCTGGCAGCATCAGCAATGCTTTTATCACTTGATCTTAACACATCCTTGATGAACCTATCCTTAACCTCATGCAATGCTATGGAGCCTATCTCGCTCTGTATAAGCCTCCTTAGTGTCTCAACATCTATACCTGCTGGATGAGGCTTAACCTCGACTGGAGGGTTAGGTATCCTATCCATTATCCTCTTGAATGATATGCTACTCCCATTCGGCTCCTCAAGCACTATATCTGCATATGGAGTGATGAGGGCTGTCTGTGCTATGTAATCCCTGACCTTCTGTTGTGCTTTAGAATAGTCCCCAAGTAGGGTTATGCTTATCTCTAATCCCTTTTCATTAGCATCATTAACCTGAACACTGTTCCTCCTCAATATCATAGGCTTGTTCCTTTGTATATCAAGCATCATAACATACTCATATGCATACCCATCCCTTACAGTCCTTATCACTGCTGGTTTGTTTGTTGTTATCTGACCGTAGAGTATAGCCATGGTTGCTCCTAAACCAAACATGCCTCTATTCTGCTTGAGTGTGAACTTCGTCCCATAGAGCACCTTCCCAAATGCTAGAGGCACGTACTCTGGCTCTATTCCAGGTCCGTTATCCTTAACCGTTACTGTGTAATGTTTGGGATCTGGCATACCTTGAAGATCGCTCTGCTCACGTACAGATACACTTATCTCAGGCAGTATGCTTGAGGAGTCGCATGCATCCAAAGAGTTCTCTACCAACTCCCTTACAGTCATGTATATTGCCCTTGTTGGGTTGCTGAATCCTGCTAGATCTCTATTCCTGTAGAAGAACTCAGATGGGCTTATCTCTGCAAATATGCTCATACTTCATCATCACCACCACTACTACCACTACCAACATCGCTCTTGCTATTAGCATCAAGATAGCCAACATCTTCTTCATCCTCCCATAGTTTGAGCCTCTCCATCTTTGCACGCCTTCTAGCCTTCTGGAGCATGTTGTATACTGTTGAGTGCATGCTACCATTTATCAGCATAGTAACAGCCTCACCTGCAAGCCTTACCTCTTCAGCCTTACCTATGATAGCAACATAGTGCCCATATACTGAGATGTATGCTCCTGTCAACTCCTCCATCAACCTTCTAGCCTTCCCATTGGAGCCTATAAGCCTGCCCTTGATCCTCTGCAATGCATTATGTGATCTACCAACATGATCCTTCAGATTTATAACGTTTATCATACACTCTTCATCGTTGATTAGCCTCATTGCACGATCTGGTGAGAAGCCTCTTGCTATAGCTGTTACAAACTCTACAGCCTTGAATACATTAATGTCTATGGCTTCAGCAGAAGTAGAAGTAGAAGAAGTAGAAACAGTAGGAGTAGGAGTAGTATGAGGAGGAGTAGAAGTAGAAGTATCATCCTTGCTTACTATTGCTACACTTACATCATCATCATTGCCATCTATGTAGAGTTTAACATTACATCTCTTCTCAACCATCTCCTTCACCATACCATCCTTGCCTATAAGCACACCAATCCTATCCCTTGGTACCTTCACCACTTGTCTGAACTCCATCATCCCTTATAATACTGAGTAGATAATTTATATCATGAACCTCTACGCCCTGCTTGCTGAAGAACCTGTTCACATTCATCATATCCCTGAGAAGGAACTCTTGAGCGTTTGGATGCTTAACATCAACAGCAGAACCAAAGTCAAATATTACTATCCTATCACCATTATGGAGGAAGATGTTGAACTCTGAGAGATCTGCATGCACAAGTCTAGCATCCCTGTATAGTTTGATGATATTATCTATAACCTGCTCATAATGCTCCTTGCATACATTGCACTGGTTGAGAGTTGGTGCTGGTATACCATCGCTGCCTATGAACTCCATAAGGAGTACATTATCCTTAACGTATATTGGCTTTGGTACACTCACACCACTTGAGTATGCCCTGCTAAGGTTCTTGAACTCCTTCCTTGCCCAGAGCATGACTATGTTACGTATACCTCTCTTAACCCTCTTGAACCTAGGGTCACCAACTATGTACTGTAGCCTATGCCTGAACTCTGCTGTAGCAACAAGGTAGATCTTAACTGCTATATCGCTCCCATCCTCTGCAACCCCCCAGTATACTCTAGACTCCTTCCCACTTGCAACTACACCATTGAGATATGCAAGGTAGCCAGAGTTCATGATGGTGTAGAGTGTGAGCATGGTCTTGGTATCGAATACCTCCTCCCTTACCTTCACTAGAGACTCATCCTTCTCCCTGCTCCTCTGCTCCCTATCTATCCTGATGAGTTCCTTTAGCACTCTCTTATCTATCCTCTCCTCACCTCTATCATCACTATTATTATTATAATTCATGAAGATACACCTGAATGGTGCATATGCTAGCTAGCATACACAATAACTAAACTAAAAATCCTGTGGGAGGTAACCATTTGCCTTGAGCCAGTCAACCTGTGCAAGGGTGTACCTCCATACCACATCTCCTCTCTCATCACTCTTGAACTCCCATGGTGCTACTAACACAACATCATTATCCCTAACCCATATCTTCCTCTTCAACTTGCCCCTTATCCTTGCTATCCTATTCTTGTTATCAACACACTTCACAAGCACATGGTCGCTCCCAAGCATCTTTATAACTCTGCCAAGTATCTCACCCTCTGCTGGTAATACCAACTCCTTAAGCTCAGCCTCACTAAGGACCTTCCTCTTACCCATGCGCATTATATATACAATAATCTATTTCTAGTTTTGGATTTTTGATATATAGATAGATGGATCAACTGTTAGCAGAGGGCAAGCGCAGTTAGTTAGTTAGTCAGTATGTATGCACGAACTTGAAGAGCATGAGGAATGGCACTCCTGCTATGTATCTTACGCTATGTGGTGATGCTAACCTCATCTCCAACGCCTTTGCTACTATCCTCTTACCAACAAGGTTTGCTATTGAGCATGATCTGAGCAGTACTATAGCATCCTCCTCCTCTATACGCTCATGGAAGTAATCCCTGCTTATCTCAACCTCTAGGTTACCCTCCCTTATCCTGCTACCTATGAGTTCTGCATCACATATATTTATCATCAGTGAACCTTGGTACTCTATGCTTCTGGAGTAGTACATACCTACTAGACGAACTTGCCCTTTATAGGTGACCTTGCTCCACATGCCTCACATGTAAGGAATACAAGCCTCTTAACCTTCTCAACCCTTGTATCTGGTGAGTTGCATACAGGGCATACAACATACTCCTTGACATACTTCTGGAGTAGTGAGTAGAAGATCGTTGACTCCCATTTGCCAACGAAGAACGCCTTCTCATTTACTATATTTGCTGATGTACCTATCTCCTTTGCTAGGAAGAGTAGTAGCTTCTCTGGATCCCTGCGTAGTATCTTTGGATAGTCATCGAAGTTCCTCAAGATTGTTCTATTCCCAGACCATACAATATCTGGTTGTGGTATCTCAAGCCTGAATGCACCCTTCTCACTCCTTGCTGGTATCTTACTGTATAACCTTTGCAGGAGCATCTCATACCTTGAATCATCCATGATTTAATATTATAGATGGATGGTAATATACCTACCTAACTTTAAATATATACGATGATGCAAGTATCAACATCTAATAATCAACTTAATTAGTAGAGTCGAAATCGTCTCTTTTTATAGATCGTTATATATATATAGCATTCTATTTCTTATAGATAATATATGTGGTTATATAATGGTAGCAGGGGAGGGTGAGCAAGATGGCTAGGTTAATGATTGGTCTCATTGGAGCAGTTATAGCCTCATCCTTACTCTTGGTATATCTAACCTTAGCTTATGATGGTGTAGAGGCAAGCAATGAGCCTGAGATTAGGTATGTACAGATAGGGAAGTGGAAGTGCCCAGATACAGCATTAGTAACATTAACTGGTGAACCATTCCCTCCAGTAAGGGTACCAACATACATGCCATCTGGTTACATACCAGTAGACTGCTACTACTATCAAGGGACAGATATAGTTATGCACTTTATACCTGAGGGTATAGATCCCTCTAGTGGAGATGTAGGGCAATATGCTATTACCTTTACTGCTACATGGCATGGCGCAGAGCATATGAAGGAGGTTAAGAAGAAGGTTATAGATAGAGGTGTAGAGGCATTCTATGAGGAGAAGGCAAATTCACAGAGAGGCGATCTCATCCAGATATTTGAGATAAATGGTAACCCTGCAAGGGGCTGGGAGGCTGGAACTAAGAACAGCCTAGTAATACTGGATGGTAAGGTTATAAGCAGTGAACCATCATCGTATCCAGCAGTAGTATCAATGATAGATCAGAAGGAACTTGTCTACTATAGTGTTAGTGGTTATTATGTGCCAATGGATGAGCTTAAGAAGATACTAGAGTCGTTGGAGAAACCCTAAGAAATAATAATATTTCTTCTTTCTATCTTTTATTTTATTGGTATTGTTAAGATAATAAATCTAAGCTGATCTTTACCTAGATTTAATCATTGGTTTACAAATTCTTCTATCTGCACTTCTATCTGTATAGAATAGCAAGATATTACCAAGCGAATAATCCCTTGCAATAAATCCTTGTCATAAGAAAAGGCATATTATCAAAGCGTTAGAGGATTTTTGATCATGTATAATGTTATTCTCTCATTCTACAGCAGAATGAGAGAAAGGAAGAGAAGAGTGGAAGAAAGAGAAGAAAGGAATATGTACTACTGTTGCTCTTATTTTATCTTCTACCAGCCTTCTCTTCTGTTATATCACTATACAATATTTGTTAGTCTTATGTTACAAATAGAGTATTGTAATGGCAAATAATAAGCATAGCCTTTATTCTATAGGCTAGCTATGTAACAAAGCAACAACAAATTAAAAGAAAAATATCACAACTAACTTACTGCTTATTGCTCAACCTTCCCCACTCTGCTAATGCGCTTGCAGCCTTGACCCATGGGAGTATCTCATTGTAAACAGGGATTCCAGCCTTCTCTATCTCCTTCACCATCCTTGCTGTGTATGGTCCCCCTATTGCACCAGCAAGTATAGGCTTCCTCCTCATCCTGTTAAGTTCTGCAAGAACCTGCACTATATTCTCATCGAGAGGGTCATCTTGGAAGACGAACCAAGGCATTATTATATCCACGTTTGGATCATCCATGAAGCGTTCTATTGCAAACTTGTAATCGCTAGATGTTGCTGAACCTGTAACATCCATTGGGTTGCCTATAACGAATGTTGGAGGATAGTGCTCCTTGAATGCCTTGAGCGTTGCATCTGTTATCTGAGCAACCTCTAACCCTAGCCTCTCAAAGTGATCAACTGCAGAGATCACAGGTCCTATCCCATTAGATACAAGTGCTACCCTGTTACCCTTTGCTTCTGGCTGCCATGCAAGTGCCTTCAATGTCCCTACAAGCTCTTGATAACTATCAACTAGTATAACACCAGCCTGCTTCAATGCTCCCTTGACCACTTCATAACTCCCTCCCATTGAGCCTGTATGGGATACTGCCTGCTTTGCACCCCTCTTGGTTCTACCACTCTTCCATATCACTATTGGCTTGCCCTTCTCCCTTATCACACGCCTTGCTGTATTAACAAACTTCCTACCATCACCAAAGCCCTCAACGTAGAGTCCTATAACCCTTGTATTGGGATCATTCGCTAGGTACCATATCATATCAGCCTCATCCACATCAGCCCTATTGCCATAACTTATCATCTTACTCATACCAAATGACTCTGCACTCTCCATGAATGATATGCCTATTGTACCGCTCTGGGTGAGGAAGGATACAGGACCCAATGGTGGTCTTATCATCCTTGCATGACCTTGGAATGCAGCATCAAGCCTATTCTCTGCATTGAACATACCTATGCAGTTTGGTCCTATGACACGCATATCATACCTATCAGCAAGTTCCTTTATCTTGCGTTCAGCCTCTGCCCTCTCCCCTCCCAACTCCTTGCCTCCTCCAGAGATGATTAGGATGTTATGGATCCCAAGTTTTGCTGCCTGCTCCATTATCGCTGGTGTTTGAAGCACATCAACCACAACAACAACAAGGTCTACTGGCTTGCCAATATCCTCTAGAGACTTGTATGCTTTAATGCCCATTATCTGATCCCTACTTGGGTTTATTGGATATACCTCGCCCTTGTACTCATGCATCGCTAGACTATCGAGCACTGAATACCCTACCTTGCCTGGAGTTGCTGATGCTCCTACAACTGCTATAGATTTGGGGTAGAAGAACTTCTCCATATGCCTTATATTTGGCTCAGCATTTGGGATTGGGTTATCAAGTGGCTTCTCTCTAAGTATCATCTTTGCATCTAGAACAGCATAGTCATCTGGGTAAAGTACTATGGGGTTGAAGTCTATGCTATCGTAGTATGCTGCTATATCAATTCCAAGCCTTCCTATGTTGACTAGAGCCTCAGCAAGCATCTTCTTGTCTATTGGCTTTGAGCCTCTGAACCCTTCAAGTATCTTCTTGCCATTCAACTCCTCTATCATTGCTAGAGCATCCTCCTCGCTTATTGGGAGCATCCTGAATGATACATCCCTGAACACCTCTGTGAATATCCCTCCAAGTCCAAGCATTATCACTGGTCCAAACTGCTCATCGTACTGCAAACCAACTATCATCTCTACTCCTTGAGGTACCATCTTCTCAAGGAGTATGCCTTTAACTTCGTACCTTGATGCCAGCCTTCCATACATATCGTTGAATGCATCCCTTACCTCTTGCTCACTCTTTATCCCAACCCTTACCCCTCCAACATCTGTCTTGTGAAGTATCTCTGGAGAGACAACCTTCATCACCAGAGGGAAGCCTATCCTTCTAGCCTCTTGCACAGCCTCATCTGCACTCCTTGCTAATGCATATGCTGGAACCTTTATGCCATAAGATGTTAGTATCTGCTTAGCCTGCTCCTCAGTTACCACCTTATGCTTGTTTGTCATAGTCTCCTTGAGTACCTGCTCTACACTCATGCCCATCAATGCGTTCACTTCCCAGTATTTTTATATAAACTTATCATGCTCCTGAAGTTCCTGTAGAGTATATTTGCTGTATGCTCAAGCATCCCTGTTCTATGCCTTATCTCATGCATGAGTGCATCTATGCTTATACCTGCATCCTGAACCTCATTCCTATACTCCTCAGCCCACTCCTCTACCATCTGCTCATCAACCTCCACATGGAACTGGATGCCTATAGCATTGCCAAGTATGAATGCCTGATTAGGGTAATTGTTAGAGTATGCAAGCCTCACAGCACTGCTTGCAAGATCATATGTATCGTTATGCCAATGAAAGACTAGGATGTTATCATCCAAGCCTCTGAATATGGATCTAAGACCATGCTCTGTTATGCTTACTGTATACCAGCCTATCTCCTTCACATGCCCTTTATAGACTCTAGCCCCTGCTACCTTTGCTAGTAGTTGAGAACCCAAACATATTCCAAGCATAGGCAGATCATGCCTCAAAGCATCCTGTATGAGCATCTCCTCCCTCCTTAGATATGCTAGATCATCGTATGCTGATGCTGGACCTCCAAGCACTATAAGTGCATCGTAACCCTCTAGGGTATCTGGGAGTTGCTCCTTAACTGCAATAACAGTATCTATTGAGAAGCCATCATGCTCAAACATATGCTTAAGGGTGCCTAAATGCTCACATACAGCATTCTGTACAGCAAGTACTCTATGCATAAAGTCTTATGGTATGGGTGTAATATAACTCAATAATAGAGGATGCCAAGAGTTGAGTGTAGCAACTATATAGTTACCCATACACATAGTAAATGTAGTGTAAAGTCAATTAGTTAGTATTAGATTTAGTTATTTATGCTATATAATCTGGTGCATAACCAAACGCATAGAGTACACCATCCCTAGAACCTATGAATATCCTCTCATGGCATATGCATGGCGATGCATCTATAGCATCCATCGTAGGGAATATCCATAGTAGCATACCACTATCAGCATCTATAGCATATATCCTAGAGTCTAGAGAGCATGCTATTAGTGTGTCATTACCCTCTGCTATTGCTGGGGTTGACCATACCTTATCGTTTGTCTTGACCCTCCACAGAATGCTCCCATCCCTTGCATCTAGAGCATAAACGTATGTATCAGAGGAGCCAAAGAATACCCTTGAGTTGGAGTAAGCTGGTGATGAGAGTATTGGGTGCTCTGTTACCCTTCTACTCCATTCTATAGAGCCATCCATGCTGATGCAGTAGACATGACCAGAGTATGTTGAGATGAATACATGTTCACTTGCTATGCATGGTGATGATGATCTTACCTTGCCATCAAGAGTGCTCTGCCATACAAGCATACCATCATCCAACGCTAGAGAGTATACGTTAGAGTCATCAGAGCCTATTATGATACTCCTCCTCTTTCTATCATATGCTGGGCTTGACCATACCTCTCCTCTAGTCTTGAACCTCCATGCTATTCTTCCAGTATATGCATCTACTGCATATACATAACCATCTAATGCCCCAAATACTACAAGGCTATCTGCATAGCATGGTGATGAGAATACATCTCCATCTATACTCAACTCCCATAGCATGCTACCATCATCAGCATCTAATGCAAATACACTGTTTACACCGTTTACACTGTTTCTATTACCACCCTTCTCATCAAGCCATCTGCTGAATGTAGATGCTACGATGATACCCTTCTCCAACCCATCCCCCACCAGCACTGGGGTAGATACTATGGGGATGGAGCATCTATGCACCCATCTTATCCTGCCTGATAACTCTACACCATATATGCATCCAGCAAGTGTTGATGCATAGAGCATCCTTCCAGAGCATATGCATGAAGCAACCATGGGCTCAAGTCTAAGCATCCATTGCAGTGATGGTCTTCTTGCTATACTATGCTCTACAGCACTTCTCCTCCTCTCATCACACTTGAACGATCTCCATATAGTCAATGGTTAATGTTTAAATGTTAACCCATCTAATATCTTCTGTGCAACGCATAGATGAGGAGGAGGTTGGGCAGATAAGGAGGCTTGTGGATATGCTCAACTATGAGAGCAGTAAGGGTGCTGTTGTGCTTGTTGAAGGGAAGAGGGATAACAATGCATTAAGAGCATTGGGCTTCTCTGGCAAGATAATGATGCTAAACAGCCATAGAGGCCTTGGTAAGGTTGTAGAGAGTCTTGAGCATACAAGTAAGATAATACTACTGCTTGATATGGATAGTAAGGGTAAGTACCTTACACAAAGACTATTACGCATGATTGCAAACAGAAAGAGCGTAGACCTCTTCTACAAGAGGAGGATCATGGAGATAACTAGAGGGAGGATAAGGAGCATAGAAGAGTTGATGGCATACAGGTATAGTATAGCGATGAGCAATCCTTTAGCAGATCTATAGCCTAGTCTTAATGATCTAGCAGAGATCGGTTCGGTTGATTAATTATGCTAATAACATTATCATATCATTATTATTTATATGCTAACAATTTTCAATGCATCATCTTACCATAGTGGAAGATAGATGGTGATGGTATAACAGAGATAGAGAATGTTACTCTAGGCAATCAAGATATATGCTCTAGCGATCCAGATACTGAAGTTAACTGTGAGTATGATGATATATCAAGTTTAGCAACATTCAATGCAGTAGATCCTGTAGATGGAGATGATACAATCAACCCAAATGAGAATATAAGCCTTATATTCTCATCCAGCGTTGATAATGAGGTTGGTATAACAAGCATAAAAGTAACTACGCCCAATGGCAATACATGCATATACACTGGTACACAATTACCAATTACAGTACCAGTAGATGGCTCATTCACAGCAACATATCCTGCTGACTTTACAGGAGAAGGTTGTGATACAAGCACTATAGGTAGATACATAGCCATTATAACTACAGAGGTTGGAGATCCAATAGTAACAGAGTTTACTGCTCCATTCAATGTACCAGAAGGGTTGGGTATAATTGGTGCAGCAGGTGCAATGCTTGCTTCACTACTTATATATGCTAGAACTAAATATGCTACTAGAAGATAGTAGTATAATATCACATTACCCATTTTTTAAGATATGAAATATGCTAACTAGTAAAGTCTATCCCTTATCATACCTATTATATGATCTGCTATTGCAGGGGATGCTGTGAACCCTGGCGATTCTATACCTATTAAGTGTATGAAGTTATCTGGATACTCCTCTACAACAAAGTCTGGCTCCTCCTTACTCCCATATCCAGCAAGCCTAGCCCTTATACCATAGTAACCATACTCAAGATCATCCTTGCTTATGCCATGGATCATCTCAGAGGCTCTAGAGTAGAACTCATCGATACCTTTATTCACAACATCCTTAAACTTGCTATCATCATAATCCTTCTCATCCACATATATTGCATTAGGCCCTATC